>NZ_JBFUFO010000020.1:0-109857 GCF_056403395.1 Variovorax sp. P2_H12
CCCGGCTTCATCAGCGCGCTCTCGCGCTCGTCCGGCGTGCGCACCTTCAGCACGATCTCGGCGCCGAACGCCCCCGCCGCATCCGTGATCTCGGCCCCCGCGGCCTGGTACGCCGCATCGGTCACGCTCGCAGCCACGCCCGCGCCCGCTTGCACACGCACCACATGGCCCTGCGCCACGAGCTTCTTCGCGGTCTCCGGGGTCACGGCAACTCGGGTTTCGCCTGGCACAGTCTCGGCCGGCACGCCTATTTGCATGATTGCTCTTTCTTTTCCGGGGTCTGCGCGCTCAAGCGCAGCGGAGGCTTTCAATCGAAGTTCAGCAGCACCTTCATCGCCTGCGAGCGATCGGCCGCCAGCGCGAAGGCGCGCGCCGAATCGCGGTACGACAGGGTCGCCGAGATCAGCGGCTTGACGTCGACCAGCCCCTTGTTGAGCAGCTCCACCGCCACCGCGAACTCCTCGTGGAAGCGGAAGGCGCCGCGCAGGTCGAACTCCTTGGCGACGATGGTGTTGATCGGCAGCTGGATCTCGCCGCCGGCCAGGCCCAGCTGCACGATGATGCCGCGCGGCCGCAAGGCGTCGAAGGCGCCGACCAGCGCACGCGGGTTGCCGCTGGCCTCCAGCAGCACGTCGAAGCTGCCCTTGTCCTTCGCGAAGCGCGCCAGGCCGGCGGGCTCCTCGGCGACGTTGATCGCCTCGTCGGCGCCGACCTTCAGCGCCTTCTCGAGCGTCAGCGCGCCGACGTCGGTGGCCACGATGTGCGCCGCGCCGGCGCGGCGTGCCGCGATGATCGCCAGCGCGCCGATCGGCCCGCAGCCGGTCACCAGCACGCGCTTGCCGAGCAGCGGCCCCGCGCGCCGCACCGCGTGCAGCGCCACCGACAGCGGCTCGGCCATCGAGCCTTCGCCATCGCTGACCGAATCCGCGAGCTTGTGGGCCTGGTGCGTCTCGACCACGATCTGCTGGCGGAAGGCGCCCTGCACATGCGGGTTGCGCATCGCGCTGCCGTAGTAGCGCATGTCCAGGCAATGGTTCTGCAGCCCCTGCTGGCAGAAGCGGCACAGGCCGCAGGGCCGGCTCGGGCTGATCGCGATGCGCTCGCCGGGCTGGAAGCCGGTGACGGCGGCGCCCACCGCCTCGATCATCCCGGCCACCTCGTGGCCCAGCACCATCGGCTGCTGGATGCGCACGGTGCCGAAGCCGCCATGCTGGTAGTAATGCAGGTCGGAGCCGCAGATGCCGCCGCAGCGCACGCGCACCTGCAGCTGGCCGGGGCCGAGCGCGGCGGTTTCGATTTCCTCGACGCGCAGGTCGCCGGGGGCGTGGATGACAAGTGCTTCCATGGTCTTCCTCAGAGGGTTGCCGTCACGCCGCCATCCACGTAGAGGATGTGGCCGTTGACGAAGTTGGAGGCGTCGCTCGACAGGAACACGGCGGCGCCGACCAGGTCTTCGACATTGCCCCAGCGGCGCGAGGGCGTGCGCCCGACGAGCCATTTCGTGAACTCCTCGTTCTGGACCAGCGCCTCGGTCAGCTCGGTCTTGAAGTAGCCGGGCCCGAGGCCATTGACCTGGATGCCGTGCTGGCCCCAGTCGATGGCCATGCCCTTGGTCAGCATCTTCACTGCGCCCTTGCTGGCCGTGTAGGGCGCGATACCCGGACGCCCGAGCTCGCTTTGCACCGAGCAGATGTTGACGATCTTGCCGCGCTGGCGTCCGATCATGTGGCGCGCCACGGCCTGACCCACCAGGAAGACGCTGTCGACATTGGTCTTCATGAGCTCGTGCCAGTCGGCCTCGGCAAACTGGTCGAGCGGTGCGCGGCGCTGCATGCCGGCGTTGTTGACCAGGATGTCGATGGCGCCGACTTCGGCTTCGATGCGTGCGATGGCGGCCGTCACCGCCTCGCCCGACGTCACGTCGAACGCGGCGGTCAGCACCTGCAAACCCTCGCCGCGCAGCACGTCGGCCGCGGCTTCGAGCTTGGCGGCATTGCGCGCGTTCAGGATCACGCGTGCACCGGCGCCGGCGAGGCCGCGCGCCAGCGCGAAACCGATGCCGGCACTGGAGCCGGTGATGAGGGCGGTGCGGCCGGTGAGGTCGAAACTCTTGAGGATGGGGTTCATGGTGGTTCCAGGTTCAGGACGGTGCCGAAGAGTAAGGCGGAATGGCCAGCCAGCGCAGCACGGCTTCGCACTGCGCTGCCACCGGCTCGGACGCCTCCACGCGCAGCACGCCGGGTTCGCCCTCCGGCGATTCGAGTGCCGCGAACTGGCTGTCGACCAGGCTGGCCGGAAAGAAGTGGCTGGATCGTGACGCCACGCGCCGCTTCGCTTCGCCGATGTCGATGTGCACGTAGACAAAGCGCAACGTCGGCTCGGCAGCGCGAAGGCGGTCCCGGTAGGCGCGCTTGAGGGCCGAGCAGCTCATCACCAGGCGGCCTTCGGCGTCTCTCAGCAACGCGCCCAGCGCGTCGAGCCAGGGAATGCGGTCCGCATCCATCAGCGGAACCCCGCGTTCCATCTTGTCCTGGCTGGAGGGCAGGTGATAGTCGTCGCCCTCGACTGCAGTGCAGTCCAGCGCGGCTGCGATGGCTCTGGCCACGGTCGTCTTGCCGCAGCCGGAGACACCCATGACCAGCAGCTTGATGCTCATTGCGGGCGGGCAGCCAGCACCTCGGGATTGACCGGCGTCGGCGCCTTGCCCGCTTGCGGCCCGGCGCCCAGTGCGGCGATCAGGTTGTCGATGGTGAGCGACGCCATGGCGCGCCGCGTCTGGATCGACGCGCTGCCGATGTGCGGCGTCAGCACGACGTTCGGCAGGCCGAGCAGGGCGGGATGGACGCGGGGTTCGTCCTCGAACACATCGAGGCCCGCCGCAGCGATCGTGCCAGCCCGGAGTGCGGATGCGAGCGCCGCGTCGTCGACGATGCCGCCGCGCGCGATGTTCGTCAGTGTCGCCGTCGGCTTCATCCGCTTCAGCTCTTCGGCGCCGATCGCGTGATGTGACGCCGCGGAGTAGGGCAGCACCAGCACGAGATGATCGGCTTCGCGCAGCAAGGTCGCCTTGTCGACGTAGCGGGCGCCGCCTTCGGCTTCGGCCTCGGCAGTCAGCGGTGAACGGTTGTGGTAGATCACCCGCATGCCGAAACCGAGCGAGCCGCGGCGCGCGACAGCGCGGCCGATGCGGCCCATGCCCAGGATGCCGAGCGTCGCGCCGTGCACGTCGCTGCCCGCGAACATGTCGAAGATGCCGGTCTTGGTCCAGTCGCCCCGGCGCACGAAGCGCTCCGACTCGCCGATGCGTCGGGCCGTGGCCATCATCAGCGCGAAGCCGAAGTCGGCCGTCGTCTCGGTGAGCACGTCGGGTGTGTTGGTGACCAGCACGCCGCGCGAGGTGCAGGCCTCGACGTCCACGTTGTTGTAGCCCACGCCCACGTTGCACACAGCTTTCACCGTGGGGCAGGCGTCGAGCAGGGCGGCGTCGATGCGTTCGCTTCCGTGGCTCATCACGCCTTGCTTGCCTCGCAGGCGACGTCGGAGCTCGTCCGGGTCCCAGATGGCGTCGTTCGGGTTGTCTTCGACGCTGAAATGTTCGCGCAGCCGCTGAGCGATGTCGGGGAACGTGGCGCGGGTGATGAGGACGGATGGAGTCATCGTTGTCTCTGTCTTCTTCTATCGAGGGAACGCGGGTCAGTTGGGGCAGCGCGCTTCGAGGGCGTCGAGGAAGCTGCGGTCCCAACGGCCTTCCTTCATGGCGCGAATCGTCTCGGCTTCGGTGGCCAGGTGCGCCCGGGCCTTCTCGATGAGCCATTCGGCATCGTTCGGCGAGAACGCCATCAGCCCGTCCTGGTCGCCGACCACGACGTCGCCGGGGTTCACCAGCATGCCGCCCACCGACACCGGGACATTGATCTCCCCGGGGCCGTCCTTGTAGGGCCCGCGGTGGTTCACGCCGCGTGCATAGACCGGAAAGTCGCGCGCGCGGATCTCGGCCACGTCCCGGATGGCGCCATCGAGCACGACGCCCACGGTGCCGATGGTGGCGGCGTAGAAGGACAGGATGCCGCCGATCACCGCATTGGCCAGATCGCCGTCGGCGTCGATCACGATCACGTCGCCGGGGCGGCAGAACTCGAAGGCGCGCAGCAGCGTGAGGTTGTCGCCGCCGCGCGACTTGATCGTGACGGCCGTGCCGGCCATGGTCCCGGGCCCCGGACGGTGATAGGGGTTCAGCCCGACGCTGCCGATGTTGCGGTGCATGTTGTCGCTCAGCGCGGCGACCGGGATGTCGCGCAGCGCGGCGATGTGCGCCGGGTTCACTGGCGGCGCGGATGGATTCTTGCGGATGCCCTTGAATTGCATGGATGTCTCCGGTTCGGTGATGGGGGTGCGATGCGGCCGGTCGCTGCTCAACGCAGTTCGGCGACCGCGCGAGCGATGCGCGCGCACCCTTCCCCGAGGATGTCGATCGAGGTCGCGATGGACAGCCGGAAGTAGGGCGAGAGGCCGTAGGCCGTGCCCGCGACCATCGCCACGCCTTCGCTTTCCAGCAGGTACATCACGACGTCGCCGTCCTCGGCGAGGACCTTGCCGGAGGGCGTGGTCTTGCCGATCAGGCCACTGCAATTGACGTACAGATAGAAGGCGCCGGGTGGCATGGCGCAGCTCAGGCCGGGGATCGCGTTGATGAGGGCCAGCGTGCGGTCGCGGCGCTGCTTGTAGACGGCGACGCTCTCGGCGACGAAGGACTGGTCACCGTTCATCGCGGCGGCGGCAGCAGCCTGGCTGATCGAGCAGCAGTTGCCGGCGGATTGCGACAGCAGCGTATCCATGGCGCGGATCATGTCCGCCGGCCCGGCCACGTAGCCGATGCGCCATCCGGTCATCGCATAGGTCTTCGAGACGCCGTTCACGACCAGCGTGCGATCGCGCAGCTCGGGTGCCACGGCGAGAATGTGCGGCGTCTTCTGGCCGTCGAAGCGGATGTGCTCGTAGATGTCGTCGGTCATCACCATGACCTGCGGGTGGTGTGCCAGCACTTCCGCAAGCGCCCGGTATTCGTCGGCGGTATAGGCGGCGCCGGTCGGGTTGCTCGGCGAATTGATCAGCAGCCAGCGCGTGCGCGGCGTGATGGCCGCCTCGAGTTGCGCGGGCGTCAACTTGAAGCCGTTGGCCTCGGGGCAGGCGACGATCACCGGCTTGCCGTCGCAGGCCAGCACCATGTCGGGGTAGGACACCCAGTAGGGTGCGGGCACGATGACCTCGTCGCCCGACTCCAGCGTGATCGCGAAGGCGTTGTAGATCGCGCTCTTGGCGCCGTTGGTGGCGATGATCTCGTTCATCGCATAGGTCAGGCCGTTTTCTCGCCGGAGCTTGCCGATGATGGCTTCGCGCAACTCGACCGTTCCGGCCATCAGGGTGTAGCGGGTGGCGCCCTTGTCCATCGCCGCGGCGGCGGCCTGGCGGATGTGCAGGGGGGTGTCGAAGTCGGGTTCGCCGACGACGAGGTTCACGATGGACTTGCCCTGGCGGCGCAGCTCGTTGGCGCGGTCGGCGGCCGAGGTGCTGGGCGAAGGCTTGATGCGGCGGACGCGCTCTGCGATGCGGGAGGTGGTCATGACTTCCTGGAGTGGGATGGCAGGACCGTACGGTACGCAGATCGCTCTCCCGACGCCAAGACGAGTTCGCTCTGGTCGTATAGGTAGAGCTTATGGAAGGCCCTGATGGCTCGTCCCCAGGCCCGGTGCTAGGCTCGACTTTTGCTTCGGAGGCAGGCGTGAACCTGCGGCGACTTAAATACTTCGTGAAGATCGTGGACATCGGCAGCCTGACACAGGCCGCCGAGGTTCTTTTCATTGCCCAACCGGCGCTGAGCCAGCAACTGGCCACATTGGAGGGCGAGGTGCGGCAGCAACTGCTGGTGCGCACCAAGCGCGGCGTGACGCCGACCGAGGCCGGCAAGGTGCTGTACCGGCATGCGCAGATCATCCTGCGCCAGTGCGAGCAGGCGCAGATCGACATGGAGGCTGCCGGGCAGGGCGTCTCGGGCCAGGTGTCGGTGGGCCTCGCGCCCGGCACGGCGGCGGCGGCGCTCTCGCTGCCTTTGCTGCGCACGGTGCGCGCGCGCCATCCGGGCATCCTGCTGTACCTGAACGAGAACTACGGCACCACGCTGAGCGAACTGATCATGAACGGCCGGATGGATCTGGCCGTGCTCTACGGTGACAAGGCGATCCATGGCTTGACCTTTCTGCCGCTGCTGAAGGAGCCCTTGTTCCTGGTCGGGCCGGCGTCGATCCCGGCGCCGGCCCAACCGGTTCGGCTGGCCGATCTGCGCGACATGGAACTCTTCCTGCCGCGTCCCTACAACGTGGTGCGCAAACTGGTCGATGCGGCCTTCAGCCGGCTTGGCGCCGCGCCGCGCGTCGTGGCCGAGATCGAATCCGCCTTCACGCTGACCGCGGCCGTGGCCGACGGCCTGGGTGCGACCATCTTGCCGGCTTCGATGGCGCGCGAGGTGGTGGCAGCCTGCGGCGCCTGGCAGTTCCAGATCGTCGACCCGGTGATCGAGGCGCCGCTGGCCCTGTGCCAGTCGGACCACCTGCCGCTCTCCGAGCCGGCGCAGGCGGTGAAGGACATCCTGCTCGAACTCGTCACCGATCTTTCGAACAACGCCGCCGCGACCGCGGAGCCGGTGCTGGCCAAGGCGTCATAAGCCGACCTTATCCCGGCACAGTCAATCCGTCTTTGGCTTCGCGGCCTTCGCGGGCTACCGTTCATGCCTGCCGTCACGCGTTCGCGGAATGCGTCGGCCACCAAGGAGATCCCGCCGTTTCGCGGCGGGTCCGGCATGAACCAGGAACAGATCAAGATCCTCATCGACGCACTGGCGGCCTCGGAGCTGTCGGAGCTGGAGTACAGCGCAGACGGTTGTACGTTGCGGCTGGTGAAGCAGGGGGTGTCGACGTCGCGGGCCCAAGCCGGGCGCGGCGCAGATGATGCCTGCGCCGCCCCGCAGGCCACCGCGCACGAGAGGGACGGTGCACGCGTCGAACTGCCTGGCGCAATCCGAGAGCCCTCCGTCGACCTTGCAGCGAGCCCGGTCGAATGCCTGGCGCCGCTCTATGGCGTGATCCACCTGCAGCCGTCGCCGGGCGAGCCGCTGTTCGTGCAGCCGGGCCAGCAGGTCGCGGCCGGCCAGACCTTGTGCGTGATCGAGGCGATGAAGGTCTTCAACGAAGTGCGCGCCGAGGCCGACGCCACCATCGCCGCGGTGCTGGTGCGTTCCGGCGACGAGGTCGAGGCCGGCCAGCCATTGTTCCGCCTTGCCTGAGAAGGACATCATGTTCGACACCGTCCTCATTGCGAACCGCGGCGAGATCGCCTTGCGAATCCTGCGCGCCTGCCGCGGCCTGGGCCTGAAGACGGTGGTCGCGCACTCCGACGCCGATCGCGATGCAGTCTATGTGCGACAGGCCGACCAGGCGCTGTGCATCGGTCCGGCCAGCCCCGGCCAGAGCTATCTCAATCAGTCGGCGCTGCTCTATGCGGCCGAGGTGAGCGGTGCGCAGGCGATCCATCCCGGCTACGGATTCCTGTCGGAGAACGCGGGCTTCGTCGAGAAAGTGGAGCAGGCCGGATTGCGCTTTGTCGGACCGAGCGCCGCCTGCATCCGCGTGATGGGCGACAAGGTCGCGGCCAAGCGTGCGATGCGTCGGGCCGGCGTGCCCTGCGTGCCGGGTCCGGACGATGGGTTGCCCGACGATCCGGAGGCCGTGCGCGCGCTGGCGCGCGAGGTCGGATACCCGGTGATCGTGAAGGCGGCCGGCGGCGGTGGCGGCCGCGGCATGCGCGTGGTCCGGGAAGAGGGCGAGCTGCTGGAGGCGCTGGCGCTCACGCGCGAAGAGGCGCGACGCGCCTTCGGCAATCCCGAGGTCTATATCGAGAAGTTCCTGCTGCATCCGAGGCATGTGGAGATCCAGGTGCTGGCCGACGACCACGGCCAGGCCATCTGGCTCGGCAGCCGGGACTGCTCGCTGCAGCGGCGGCACCAGAAGGTGATCGAGGAAGCACCCGCGCCCGGCATCGACGAGGCGCTGATCGCCGCGGTCGGTGAGAGTTGCGCGGCGGCCTGCCGGCAGATCGGCTACTGCGGCGTCGGCACCTTCGAATTCCTCTACGAGAAGGGCGCCTTCTACTTCATCGAGATGAACACGAGGCTGCAGGTGGAGCATCCGGTGACCGAGATGACCACGGGCATCGACATCGTGCAGCAACAGCTGCGCATGGCGCGTGGCGAGCAGTTGGCGATCACGCAGGCCGACGTCCCTTGCAGGGGCCATTCGATCGAATGCCGCATCAACGCGGAGGATCCGGACAGCTTCGCGCCGTCGCCGGGTCGCATCACGGGCTGGCGCGTGCCCGGCGGTTTCGGCGTGCGCTTCGATTCGCATGCCGCAGAGGGCTATCGCGTGCCGCCGTACTACGACTCGATGATCGGCAAGCTGATCGTGCATGGCGCCAGTCGCGAGGACGCGCTGGATCGCATGCGGCTCGCGCTGAGCGAGCTGCAGGTCGACGGCATCGCGACCAACGTGCCACTGCATCGCGCGCTGCTTCAGGACGACGGCTTTGCCACCGGCGGCGTTGACATCCACCACCTCGAACGCTGGCTGCAGCGCAGGAACGCATCGTGAACCCCTCGACATCCGGATCGGTCCCGACGGTGAGCCTGCTGGGCACGACCGCGCTGCTGTTCGAAGCCCCGGGGGCGATGGAGCTTCATTCGCAACAGCGCATCTGGGCGCTCGCGCAGGAGGCCGCCGAATGGCCCGAGGTGCGCGAGGCCGTGCCCGGAATGAACAACCTGATGCTGAGCTTCGTTCGTCCGCCGCGCGCGCTCGATGCATTGAAGGCGCGGCTGGATGCCGCCTGGGAGGCCGTCACGCCGCTCACCCGCGAAGGCCGCGTGGTCGAGCTGCCGGTGCGCTATGGCGGTGCCGGCGGTCCGCACATGGCGGACGTGGTGGCGCACACCGGCCTGTCGGTCGAGGAGATCGTCGAGCTGCACAGCGCGCCGCTGTACCCGGTGTATGCGCTGGGCAGCCATCCCGGCTACTGCTACCTGGGTGGCATGGACCCGCGCATCGCGACGCCGCGGCGCAAGGTGCCGGTGCTCAGCATTCCGGGTGGCGCCGTGTCGATCGGCGGGGCGCAGACCGGTGTCTCGGCCTCCGCCGGGCCGAGCGGGTGGAACACCATCGGCAGCACCACCATGGTCTTCTTCGACCCGGAGCGGAATCCGCCGGCCACGCTGCAGCCGGGCGACCGCATTCGCTTCCTGGTGGAAGGGATAGAAAAATGATCGAGATACTCTCCAACGCGGCCCTGGCGACCGTGCAGGACCTTGGGCGCCTGGGCAGCCTGCGCTTCGGCGTGGGTACCGCCGGTGCCATGGACGATCTCGCGCTGGCGGCGGGCAACCTCCTGCTGGGCAACGAGGTCGGCGCTGCGGGCATCGAGATCCCGGTCTTTCCGTTCAAGGTCCGCTTCACCGGGGATTGCGCCTTCGCGCTGACCGGCGCCGACTGCGGCGCGAAGCTGGACGCGCAACCGCTGTTGCCGTGGTGGTCGCACCAGGCGCGGGCCGGCCAGGTGCTGACGCTGGGCCTGCCGCAGGGCGCGCAGCGCGCCAGCCGTGCGCTGCTGTGCCTGCCGGGCGGCATCGATGTGCCGGTGGTGCTGGGTTCGCGCAGCACCCAGATGCGCGGCGCTTTCGGTGGGCACGAGGGGCGGGCATTGCGAAAGGGGGACGTGCTGGGTGCCGCCGAGCCGAAGCGCGCCTGCCGCACCGGCTTCGGCCTGGTGCCGCCGGCCATCGCCTTGCCGCTGGAGGTCGACGGGCGGGTCGCGCTGCGGGTGTTGCCGGCAGCCGAATACCTGGGTTTCGAGGCCGCGTCACGCGAGGCCTTCTGGGCCGGTGAATGGCGCATCACGGCGCAGAGTGATCGCTATGGCTACCGGCTCGCTGGAGAGGCCTTGCAGCCGGTCGCTCCGATGGAAATGCGTTCACATGGCATCGTGCCCGGCGTGATCCAGGTGCCCCATAGCGGGCAACCGATCATCCAGATGCGCGACGCGCAGCCTTCGGGCGGCTATCCCAAGTTCGGCACCGTGATCGAGGCCGATCTGTGGCGACTGGGCCAGGCGCCGATCGGCAGCCGGATCCGCTTCATCGAGACGAGCTGGGACGAGGCCGTGGCCGCGCTCGAACAGAAGGAGGCCTGGCTGGCGAAGGTGGCACGCATGGTGGCGCTGCACCGCAGCGGGCCGATGGGGAGCGCTGCATGAAGAAGGCGCCTCATGAGTTGCGGGAGATCGCCGGCTGGATGGCGGCGACGGACATCGGCTTCCTCGAACTGCGGATGCCCGGCGCGACCGTGCGGCTGGGGCGGCAGGGCGAGTCGGTTCCAACCCAGGCAGGGCCCGCTCCCGACACCGTGAGCGCCGCTTGCGTCGGCGTGTTCCTGCACGCCCACCCTTGCGCGACGGCGCCGTTCGTGCGCGTCGGCCATGGCGTACAGGCCGGCCAGACGCTCGGACTGCTGCGCATCGGCGTCCTGCTGCTGCCGGTGTCCGCCCCGCGAGCCGGCATCGTCGCCGCGCTGCGGGCGGACGACGGCGCGACTGTCGGCTACGGCACTGCCCTGGTCGACCTGCATGCCAACTGACGAAAAGGAACGAACCACCATGGACATGGACCTGAACGCGGACTTGGGCGAAGGCTTCGGCCCCTGGCGCATGGGCGACGACGAGGCGCTGCTGGGCATCGTCTCCTCGGCCAACGTCGCCTGCGGCTTCCATGCGGGCGATCCGCAGATCATGGACCGCACCGTGCGCACGGCGCTGGCACGCGGCGTGGATGTGGGCGCGCATGTCGGCTTCCCGGACCTGGCCGGCTTCGGCCGCCGCCCGATGCAGATGGACACGGGCGAGCTGGTCGCGGCCGTGGTCTACCAGCTCGGCGCCCTGGCGGGCATCGCACGCACCGCGGGGCACCGGATGACGCACATGAGCTTTCATGGCGCGCTCGGCAACCTGGCGGCGGCGGATGCGGAGCTCGCGGCGCCGCTGGTGCGGGCGGTGGCGGACTTCGATCCCTCGCTGACGATCAGCTCGTCGGCCAGCCGGGCCATCGAGGATGCGGCGCAGCGCTGTGGCTTGCGCCTTCGCACCACCTTCCTGGCCGACCGCGCCTGCGACGAAGCAGGGCTGCTGATCCCGCGCAAGATGCCGGACTCGGTGATCCACGACCCCGAACGGGTCCTGGCGCGTGTCCGGCAGTTGCTGGCGGAGGGCACTGTCACCACCTACGCCGGCAACAGGATCCCGATGCGCGTGCATTCGATCCTGGTCCACGGCGACACGCCCGGCGCGGTGACCTTGGCGCGCGGGGTGCGCGAGGTGGTCGAGGCGCACGGCCGTGTGGTCCCGATCTCGCGCCAGGCCGCCTGAAGCGCGCCTTCGAGCAGGCACGGACATGGTGCTTACCCTAACTTGGCGCGCACGCTTCCAGGGCGACATAAGGGGGCCTTATCGCTCCACAGCCAAACCGTCTTGGCGCGCCGAACCTGCGGTCGATACAGTGAATTCATCGCGGTCCGAAAGCGCATTCGACAAGGGTGCGACCGGCCGCCATCCCACAGAAAGAAAGTGATCCAGATGCCCTTCTCCGACTACAAGACCGCCCTGGTGACAGGTGCCTCCTCCGGCATCGGCGCCGCCGTTGTCGAGCGCCTCTGCCAGGAGGGCCTGCAGGTCCATGCGCTGGCCCGCAGCGGCGACAAGCTGAAAGAACTCGCCGCGCGCACGGGCTGCATCCCGCACGCCATCGACGTGAGCGACCTGCACGGCGTGACCGCGCTGACGAAGGAGGTCGAGTTCGACGTTCTCGTGAACAACGCCGGCGTCGATCGGCCGGGCTCGATCCTGAAATCCGACGCCGAAGGCATCGACCTCCTGGTGGACGTCAATCTGCGCGCGGTGCTGCATCTCTGCCGGCTGGTCGTTCCGGGCATGGTGGCGCGCGACAGCGGCCACGTGGTCAACATCAGCTCGATCGCCGCGGCCTACAACTTCGGCGGCAACAGCACCTACCACGCGACCAAGGCGGCGGTGAGCATGTTGTCGAGGCAATTGCGGGTGGATTGCTTCGGCAAGCGGGTGCGCGTGACCGAGATCTGCCCGGGCCGCGTGGCGACCGACATCTTCGCGCACGTGCACGGCGACTCCGAGGAGACGCGCAAGCGCTTCGTCGAAGGCTACGAGCTGCCGGAGGCCGCCGACATCGCCAACGCCATCGCCTTCGCGATCGCGGCGCCTGTCGCGGTGAACATCGGCCACATGGAGATCACGCCGACCTTGCAGGTGCCAGGCGGCCTTTCCACCGCCAAGCCGGAGACGGTGCGGGCCTGAGCCTCGCCCGTTCACACCAGAGCACGCCATGAAGGACTTCGACCTCCTTGCGATCCTGCTGAAGCCCGAGTTCGGCGCCATGCTGCTGCACGGGATGGTGCTGACCCTGAAGATCGCGGTCGGCTCCTGGCTGCTCGCGATGTCGATGGCCGTCGTCCTGCTGGTGGTCCGGCTCAGCGCCAACCCGGTGGCCGAGCAAGCCGTTGCGGCCTATGTCTCCTATCACCGCAACGTGCCGACGCTGGTGCAGCTGATGCTTTGGTACTTCGGCATCTTCAGCCTGTTGCCGGACGCCGTGCAAGCCTGGCTGTCGAACAACAATGCTGAGGCGCTGATCTCGATCGTGGCGCTCGGTCTCTGCCAGGCCGCCTACTTCAGCGAGGACATGCGCTCCGGCCTGCGGGCCATCCCGCCAGGCCAGTCCGAGGCGGCGCGTGCCCTGGGACACGGCTACATCGGCGCGATGCGGCACGTGATGCTGCCGCAGGCGGTGCGCAACGCGGTGCCGGCCCTGGTGAATCACAGCGTGTCCCTGTTCAAGAACAGCAGCCTGGCGATGGCCATCGGCGTCGCGGAACTGACCCATGCGGTCAAGGAGATCGAGAGCCAGAGCTTCCGCACCTTCGAGGCATACAGCATGGCGACCATGATGTACCTGCTGGTGTCCCTGCTCATCATGGCGGTCGGGGCCTGGATCGCACGCCGCTATCGCGTTTCCGGGGCGAGGTAAGACATGTTCGGCATCTTCGACATCCTGCGCGACAACTGGCTGCTGCTGCTGGTCGGCCAGTATCCCAACGGGCCGATGGGCGGCATCGTCGCCACGCTCATTCTCTCGGTGCTGGGCATCGTGCTGGCCTTCCCCGTGTCGGTGCTGCTGGCACTGGCGCGGCTCTCCCCCTGGCGCGCGCTGCGCTGGCCGGCGACGGTGCTGGTGTACATCGTGCGCGGTGTTCCTCTCCTGATGGTCATCCTGTGGGTGTACTTCCTCGTGCCGATCCTGATCGGGCGGGACGTGTCCGGCTTCACCACGATGTTGTGCACGCTGGTGATCTACGAAGGCGCGTACCTGTCGGAAGTGGTCCGCGCCGGCATCCAGGCGCTGCCGAAGGGACAGACCGAGGCAGCCCGCGCGCTGGGCCACAGTCACCTGGGCACCATGGCTTACGTGATCCTGCCCCAGGCCCTCTACAACATGCTCCCGAGCATGCTGAGCCAGTTCATCTCCACCATCAAGGAGACCACGCTGGGCTACGTGATCAACGTGCAGGAACTCACCTTCGCCGCCAATCAGATCAACAACCAGTTGCTGACCAAGCCGTTCCAGGTGTTCTTCATCCTGGCGATGACCTACTACGTCGTCTGCTTCAGCCTGACCCAGCTGGCGCAATGGCTGGAGCGCCGAATCGCCCACAAGCGGCTCGGCAGCGCGACACCCGCCACCACCGAGGACGGCCTGCCGCTGCCGCCGGTGGCAGCCAACTCCTGACACCGCGATTCGACGGTGAGCGAAACAAAGAACGGAGACCGACCATGGAAACGCTTGAACAACCCAGCGCACGGCTGAAGCCGCGCGAGGACGACACCATGATCCTGTTCTCCAACATCAACAAATGGTATGGCGACTATCAGGCGCTGACCGACGTCAACGCCGAGGTCAAGAAGGGCGAGGTGGTCGTGGTCTGCGGTCCCTCGGGCTCCGGCAAGTCGACCTTGATCCGCACGGTCAACCGGCTGGAGGAAATCAAGTCCGGCCAGTTGCTGTTCGATGGCCACGATATCCATGCCCCGATGAGCAGCCATGCGCTGAACAAGCTGCGCAGCCGCATCGGCTTCGTGTTCCAGAGCTTCAACCTGTTTCCCCATCTGTCCGTGCTGGACAACATCATGCTGTCGCCGGTGCATGTGCTGGGTGTGAAGCGCGGTGACGCCAAGACCAGGGCCGGCCAGCTGCTGGAGCGCGTGGGGCTGTCGAACAAGGCCAATTCCTATCCGGCACAGCTCTCTGGCGGCCAGCAGCAGCGCGTCGCGATCGCCCGCGCCCTGGCGATGGAGCCACCGGCCATGCTCTTCGACGAGCCGACCAGCGCGCTGGACCCGGAAATGGTCGGCGAGGTGCTGTCGGTCATGCGCAGCCTGGCCAACGAGGGCATGACGATGATGTGCGTCACCCACGAGATGAACTTTGCGCGCGAGGTGGCCGACCGCGTCTGGTTCATGGACGCCGGTCGCATCCTGGAGAAGGCGGACCCCGAGACCTTCTTCACCCGACCCCAGCACCCGCGCGCGCAGCGATTCCTGTCGGACCTGCGGGCGCATTGAGCCGATCGATTTCCCCTTGTTGTTCACCCGATATTCTTCCCAGGAGCTTCCCATGTCGAATGCCAACGTGTTTCGTCTTGCCGCCCTCGGCGCGGCCCTCTGCGCATGCTCGCTCGCGGCCCAGGCCGACCAGTGGAGCGACATCGCTGCGCGCAAGGAACTCAAGTGCGGCACCTTCGCAGACGTGCCGCCCTTTGCGGCGCCGGACCCGAAGACCCGCGAAATGGTCGGTCACGACGTGGACCTCTGCAACGCCATCGCGAAGGAGCTCGGCTTGACGGCCAAGGTGACGCCGCTGTCGGTCGAGGCCCGCGTGCCCGAGGTCAAGCTCGGTCGCGTCGACGTGACCATCGCCAACCTGGCCTACACCAAGAGCCGCGGCGAGCAGATCCAGTTCAGCGACCCGTATTACGTCGCGAAGGAAATGCTGGCGGTCAAGGCGTCGGACCCGGGCACGACCAAGGCCGATTTCAAGGGCAAGCGCCTGAGTTCGACCAAGGGATCGACTTCGGAGCTGTCGATCAAGATGAACGGTTCCGAACCCGTGACCTTCCAGGACACCGGCTCGGCCTTCATGGCCGTCCAGCAGAACAAGTCGATGGGCATGGTGGCGAACACCATGACCATCACCAAGCTGGTCAACCAGTCGAAGACCGGGGGCGTCGAGCTGAAGATGATCAAGGACCCGATGGTGCTGCAGCCGATCGGCATCGGGATGAAAAAGGACGAGCCGGTCCTGCTGGCCAAGGTGAACGAAGCGCTCTATTCGCTGGAGAAGAAGGGCGAGCTGGACAAGCTGTGGAACAAGTGGCTTGGCCCGAACACCGAATACAAGATGACGCGGGAAGAGAAGGTCACGCCGCTGGCCGACTTGAAATTCGAACTTCTTCCTTGAGTACCTGCGCCAGAGCGTCCAGCACGGCCTGAGAATCCTACGGGAGCCGTCGCGCGCTCGCACGCAGCCGGTCCCGCAGCGGGCAGAGCTCCATGGCGTCGGCCAAGGTGGCGTGGAAGTCTTGGACGTTCAAGCTCAGGAGCTCACGGATGCACTCGGCCTGCGCCGCACTGAAGCGCGTTGGCGTCAATGACTTCAGGAGCTGCGCCACGCCGGATTTGGCGTAGACGATCATGCCGTGCAAGGCGAGGATCGACTCGACCTGCTCGGCAGTGAACGTCGCCGGGATGGCCATGTCGAACGCCGTGCCGTCATCGACGGTCGACATGCAAGGGCTTCCCGCCATGGTCGGGACGCTGGGGAACGCAGAGAGATGGCAAGCTGGATTCATGACCCCCAGCGTAGCGATCGCAGCCGATGCAAGGTATCAGAATCCTCCGAAACGAGACCCCGGAGCGCTGGCGCATGGCGTCTGGAGAACCTGGCTCTGGACGGCCTGCCTGAACACGTCGCTTCCGAGGCGATCCACCACGTCGATGAAGCGCTCCGCCTCGCTGTCGCGGTGCGCCAGGTAGGTGTCGACGAGCCGCTCGATCTCGTCCGGGGTCGGGTCGCGCACGATGCACCTGCAGATGTCGAGGTCGATGTCGCCGAGGTCGAACAGATGGTCCAGGTCTTCCAGCCGCTCCTGGATCGCATCGGAGAGCGTGCAGGGCTCGCCCCCGGGGCCTGACATCACGCGCGTCGACAAGCCGGCTTCGGGCATCGCCAGCCCCAGGACGTCGAGCTTGCGCCACAGCGGGAAGAGATGGTCGCGCCGCACATCCGCCAGGATCAGGTCCTGCGCCTGGGAGACGCGCAGTTCGCCAAAGCCGTGGCGATCCGCGAGATCGGCCACCGCATCCATCTGGTCGGCGCTGATGTCGCCAGGCGGCACGCCGGCCTTCCTGAGCGACAGGCTGACCGCGGCGTAGCCCGGCACGCGATGGCCGTGCACGTTGTCCTGCAGCCAGCGCGCGAATCCGGCGTGGGTCGAAGCGAGCGGCCCGCTCCCGTCATCGACATCGGCGGCGCGCGGATCGTAGGGTGGCCACGTGAAGCGCGCGGCGATCGCTTCGACGTGCACCTCGCCGAGGGTGTCGGAACCATTCCTGGTGCGACTCCATGCCTGGTCGACCTGGTCCGCGAAGACCACCGGCGTGAGGTCCCTGACGAGGGCCCTGATGCGCGCCCTGTACTTGCTGTCCTGGCGGCGGTGGAGCTCGTACACCTGCAGCGTGGCCTGGAGATAGGTCAGCAGGTGCGGCCACGGCACGAACGGGTGGATCAGCGTGCCGACGATCGGCGTGCGCCCGATGCCGCCGCCGACCCGCACGCTGAATCCCTTTTGTCCTTCGCGTTCGACCGCCTGCAAGCCGATGTCGTGGGGGTCGACCGCCGCCCGACCGGTGCGCGCGCCGCTCACCGCGATCCTGAAATTCCGCGGCAGGAAGGCAAGTTCGGGATGCCGCAGCCACCATTGCCGGATCAGCTCGCACCACGCCAGGGGATTGATCACCTCGTCGGGCGCGATGCCCGCGAAGCGATCCGCCGCCGCGTGGCGCATGCCGTTGCCGGGAGGCTGCAGCGCATGCATCCGGACCGTCGACAGTTCCGCGAGGAGGGCCGGTACATCCTCCAGCCGCGGCCACTGGAACTCGATGCTCTGTCGCGTGCTGAAGTGGCCGTAGCCGCGGTCCCAGCGTCGCGCCACATGCGCGAGCATGCGAAGCTGCGTGGTGTCGAGCATCCCGTGGGGGATCGCCACCCGGAGCATCGGTGCGTGGCGCTGGATATGGAGGCCGTTCTGCAGCCGCAGGGTCCGGAAGTCCTCCTCGGCCAACTGTCCCGCGAGGAAGCGACGCGTCTGCTCGGCGAACTGCGTGACCCGTCCTTCCGCGAGCCGCCGGTCGGCTTCGTCAGGCACGTACACGGCGGCGGTTCCTGCTAGCGCTGGCCATCGTCGACCGCGATCTGATCGGCACGCAGCCCACCCACGCGCGCGTGAACCCTGCCGCCGGTCGACATGGCCAGGGCAAAGAGGATCTCGTCGGGCCGCGGGGCATCCTGCATGCCGACTTCCACCGAGGAGAAATGGCTGCGCACATAGGCCGCGCGAATGTGATGCAGCGGAACCATGAGGCGGTAGCCTGCGTTCGCCACGGCCTTGACCGAGGGCACGATCGCCTTCGAGTGGCCGAGCGCCTCGCGCATCGCCCAGCCGCCCGCCTCGTGCCAGACCGCGCCGTGCTCCGTCTCGCCGTTCACGCCGACGATGGCGGCTTTGCCGTAGGCTTCGACGCGCGCCTTGCCGAGCGTGGTCACGAGCTCTTCCGCAAGGCTCGTTCCTAGCGGCTTCAGCGCCTCCATGAAGTCCAGCAGATCGGGCTCGAAGCGGCCCGCGTACGGGTTGCGGACCACCGCGCAGGCGGTGGCCACCAGCACCGGGCGGCTGACGGGCGTTCCGCCTTCGTGAAAGATCATCTCCATGCTGAGGTTGCGTTTGCGGATGTCGATCGATGGCATGGGTTGGAACCTGGAAGTGCACGCGCCACGTGCGTCGCGAATTGGCGTTCAGCCAAGCTTAGGCGCGCGGAGTCGCCCCGAACAGCATCAGTGGCGGGGGCAGAGAGCGGATCAGCCTGGCTATGGGGTTGCGAGGCACCGCGCCGTGTATCAGGAGGCCCAGGCCCCCACCGAGAAGCGGAAATACATGCCAGTTCTGCCCGAGCACCGCATTCGATTCACTCGCACTTAGGGGCTGCCGGGAATGCACCTTGGGGCAGTTTTGCGCGCCGAGACTGGCGGTAAATCTGAGCCGAACTGACCGTCAACACCTCGCCACCCACGCGCGCCACGCCTTCGTCGATTCAGACCCCTGACCACGTCACGGCCCGGCTTGGAGAGTTCCGATACCGAGACGGCTTTCCTGACCCGGCGACCGCGGAGAAGGTCTACGACTACCTGGACTTCTCGCGGGGCGTCGACAGCTACCTCAACGGGCTGCCCGGTGTATCGCTGTACGCCTTGCGCCAAGGCTTTCGCGCCGTCGGCGTGAAGGATGGCGATGTCCTGCTGTTCTCGCGCTTGATGGACTCCAACTCGCTGTTCCTCACCGCGAACATCGATACCGTCTACTTCTGGACCTTTCTCGACCTGAGCAAAGGGCCGGTGGTGGTCGAGGCGCCGCGCGACGTCCTTGGCGTGGTCGACGACATGTGGTTCCGCTGGGTGACCGACATCGGCGTTCCGGGGCCCGACAGGGGCCAGGGCGGTAAGTACCTGTTGGTTCCACCGGGCTACACCGGGCCGATGCCGGAAGGCGGCTACTTCGTCGCCCATGCGCGCACGAACAACGTGACCTTCCTGGGCCGCGCATTCCTTGAGAACAACGACCCCAAGCCGGCAACCGACCGCATCAAGGCGGAGTTGAAGATCTATCCGTACTCGTCCGGTGGCTACGGCTCCAGCATCGGCAGCTTCCTGGCGGGCAAGAGCCCACTGGGAGAACTGGCCAAGCCGGTTACGCCGAGATTCGTCGAAGGCTCGGGCCTGGCAATGAACACCATCCCGCCCAATGACCCGTCGTTCTATGACATGCTGAATGCGCTCGTCCAAGAGGAACCCGCTTCGGCGCTCGATCCGGAGATAGCCGGCCAGTTCTATGCCATCGGCATCGGCAAGGGCAAGTCGTTCAAGCCGGACGAGAGGATGACACGGGTGCTCGCCGATGCTGTGGCGACAGGCAACGCGGCCGGCCGTGTGCTCAGCGTGGTGCCGCGGCGCAGTGAGGGCTTTCGCTACTACGACGACCCGAAGTCCTAATGGACCAACCAACTGTTCGTCGGCGGGTACGAATTTTTGGCGCCGCCCCCGGTCGTCACGAAGGATGGCGTCAAGCCTTTCCCCAGCGATGGCGCGCGCAAGCTCGATTCGCGCACGGCCATGTTCTACGTGGCCACGGGAATCACGCCAGCCATGGTCATGCGGCTTCCGAACGTTGGCTCGCAGTACCTGGGTACATTCTCTGACGCCAGCGGCCAGGCGTTCGACGGCAGCAAGACCTACAAGGTCACGTTGCCGCCGCATATTCCTGCCGCCAAGTTCTGGTCTATCACGCTCTACGACAATCAGACGCGCTCGATGCTGCAGACCCCGCAGCTTTACCCGCGCGCCGGCAGCCAGACCTACCCTACGCCGGCGGCGGAATCGAATGCCGACGGCTCGACCACCATCTACGCCGGCCCCGATCGGCCGAAGGGCGTGGCTGCTGGCAACTGGATTCAGACCACGCCAGGCAAGGGCTGGTGGACCATCATTCGCTTCTATAGCCCGTTGCCTTCGTTCTTCGACAAGACGTGGAAGCCCGGCGAGTTCGAACTGGTCGCGAGCAGTCCTGCCAAGTAGCCAAGACGCAGAGGGAACTGCACAGCACTGAGTGTCTGCAGTGGGGGATGGCGCGTCCACGGCCGCCAAGCACTATTCGCCCTTGATGCCGACCTGCTTCACCACGGCATCCCAGCGCGTCATTTCCTTGTCGATGAAGGATGCAAAGTCTGCCGGGCTGGTGCCCATCGCCTGCAGGCCCAGCCCGGCCATCCTCTGGCTCACCGCCGGCTCGGACAGGATCGCCTTCACCTCTTTAGCCAGCCGGTCCACGATGGGCTGCGGCGTCGCCGCCGGCGTCATGAAGCCAAACCAGCCGTAGCCGATCACGTTGGGGAAACCCTGTTCGCGCAACGTCGGCGCCGACGGGTAGATGGGTGAGCGCTGCTCCGAGGCCACGGCCAGGACGCGCAGCTTCCCGCTCTGGATGTGCGGCAGGGCGGAGGTGATGGCGGTGAGCGTGGCATCGACCCTGCCAGCCAGCAGTTCGGTGTAGGCGGTCGCGTCGCCGCGCAAGTGCACGTTCAGTCCTTTGACGCCGGCCTCCTTGAAGAACAGCTCGGCCGCCAGGTGGGGGCCGGAGCCGCTGCCCGGCGACGCAAAAGTAAGGCCAATGTCCCTGTTGGCCTTGCCATAGGCCACGAGGTCAGCGGGTGTCTTGAAGGGCGATTCGGCATTGACGATCAGGAATACCGGCGCCACCGCGGCCAGGCTCACCGCGCGCAGGTCTTTGCGCGGGTCGTAGCTCAGCTTGCCATAGAGGCTTTCGGCCACTGCGTAAGGCGCTGCCGCATACAGCAGGGTGTAACCGTCGGGCGCGGCACGCGCTACCAGTTCGTTGCCCATGCGGGTGCCCGCGCCCGGCTTGTTCTCGACCACGAATGGCTGTCCCAGGCGCTTGCCCAGTTCCTCAGCCAGAATGCGCGCCGAGATGTCGTTGGAGCCGCCTGCGCCATAGGGCGAGATGACACGCACCGGCTTCTCGGGCCAGGCGCGTGTTGCCTGTGCGTGGGCGATGCCACCGGCCAGCAGGGCCGATGCCACTGCGCCGGTGCGGGCGAGGAAGCTGCGGCGTGTGGTCTTGTTCATGGGTCTTGTCTCCGTTACTTTTGTACGCGTTCAGTCGGCAAGCCGCACCAGCGGCGGGTAGGAAAAGCGGAAGTCCAGGTGCGCCTGGCGCGGCTGGTAGAGGCGCAGCGTGAGATAGAACGGCTCCGGCGGCGAGGGGAGCCAGTTGGCCCGGTCACGCGCTTCGGAGGGTGCGGCATGCTGGATGGCGATGCGCAGGCCGCCGTCCGCGTCCAATTGCAGGCCAAGCGTGCGGTCGCCGATCGAGTAGCGATCCACCGGGTTGTCCACCAGAAGGCAATCGGACTTCCGGTACATCGTGAGCGACCAGAAGGCGTCCACCTGCGGGCCCGCGCCCGGCGGGAAGTAAAGCGTGTAACTGTGCGCGCCGTCGAGTGGCCGGCCGTGGTCATCGACCTCGGCCACCGGGTACATCGCCTCCTCGATGCCCAGGGCGCCGATCAGATTGCGCGCGACGCGGGCGCGCAGCGCGAACTGCGTTCCCCAGTCGGTGCGAATGGCCACCGGCACGCTCCACCCACCGCCAGCCTCCGCAGGCTGCGCGTCCTCGCGCAGCGCCTGGCAGACCTCGGTCAGCGCCTGCTGCAGGCAAGGCTCGCCCGCGCTCAGCGCCTGGTACCACAGCGACTGGGCATGGTGGTCGGCCGGCGGCGCGGGGTTGCGTGCCCAAGCGGCGTCGACGATGGCGCGATACGCGCGCGCTTCGGGCGTGTCGGTCTTGCGTCCGTCCATCGCAGCTTCGGCCACGCGCGCAGCGGGTTGAAGGTCGTCCGCTCGCAGAATCGAGAACTGCTGCTGCAACCTCGCGACCCGGGCCAGGTCGGCCTCGTCGTCGTCGACCAGGATGCGGCCGATGATCCACACGTCGTGGCCCGGCGCGGCGATCTCGACCATGCCTTTCGGCAGGGTGCCGATCCATTGCGGTCCGTGCACGAAAAGGCGTTGCGCGCGATTCCCCGTGGTTCGACGCCCGGCGTACGCGAAAGGGTTGGTCCACATGTCGAGGAAGCCCAAGGTCCAGTAGCGCTCGCCCATGTCGGGCACGTCGATCACCAGCGGTCCTTCGGAGAGATCCAGCCAAGCGTTGGTGTAGAGCGTGTCGTTGTTGGGCGAGACCACCTCGCGGTCGCGTGGCGTGAGCAGGCGCTTCGAATGGGTGAAGCTGTTGAGCCAACGCAAGGTCGATGCGGCGTCCGGACCGGCAAAGCCGTGCTGTGGATGCCGGCGCGGCGCGGTGGCGGCACGCATGCGCGCCATCTCGAACAGGGGCAGGGTGCGCAGCACGGCCTCGTGCGTCACTTGCAGGTCCTCGCGTTTCATGCCACTCGCTCCAGCTTCGGCATGCGGTACTCCCCGCTCAGGAACGCGGGCTGCGGGTGATAGACGCGCAGGATCAGGTAAAAGGCCCCGCGCGGCGCAGGCAGCCAGTTCTCTTCGGGCCCCGGCGGGCGTTGGTGCGACACATACAGGGTCAGGCTGCCGTCCGGGTTCCGCCCGAGCTGACTGCGATTGCCCAGCGCGTGGCGGCCGATCGGGTTGGCTGCGAAGTAGCGGTCGGCGCCGTAGAGCGAGATCGACCAGAAGGCGCCGGCCGGGATCCGGCCGCCATCCTCGAAATGCAGGCGGTAGAGCCGGTCGCCGTCGAGCACCTCGCCCTGGTCGTCGTAGTCGGTGGTGGCGTAGATCGCCTCGTCGCCGGCCAGCGCGCCCAGGCCCTTCCAGGCGGTGGCTGCGCGCAGCAGCAGGTCGTCACCATAGCGGCCCAGCCGCGTCGAATAGCGCCAGGGCGCCTTCGAAGCGGGGCGCGAGGCGCCGTCGATGATCTTCATCGCCGACGCGTAGGCGCTGCGAAGGCCCTCCACGGTGGCGGGGCGCAGGTCGCCGAGCGCGCCGCTGGCATCGAGCTTCACGTGCGCGCCGCGCAGCGGCTCGAAGGCGCCTTGCTGCGAAGCCGGCGGCGGGAAGTCGTGCAGCGCGCGCGCCAGGTTGGCGAAGAATTCGAGCGCGGGATCGTCGCTGCCGGCTTGCCACCGCACCACGCTGGCCGGCGCGTCGGTCGTCTCCGGTCCGTCAATGGCGAAGCCGGCCTGGAAGCGGCGCGCGTCCGCGACGTCCGCGTCACCATCCACCAGCACCCGGCCGAGCACCCAGACCAGCGAGGTCGGGCACCGGATCGGCGTGGTTCCCTCCGCCACGACGTGCCTGTGATCCGGGCCCAAGAGCGCGAAGCGGCCGCCTTGCTGCGGCACGTTGCGCGTGCCGATGTTGTGGAAGTTGTTGGTATAGGTGTCGAGCAGTTCCAGCACGAAGTAGCGGCCAGTCTGCGGCGGGACCGTGATCACCACCGGCCCGCGGCGCAGGTCGATCCAGGCGTTGCTGTAGAGCAGGTCGTTGGCTGGGGTCACGATGTCGCGGTCGCGATCGGTCCAGCGTTCGGCGCTGTGGCCGAAGCGGTTGAAGGGCGCGCGCCCGTAGGCCGCTGCCCCGGGCGTGGTCTGCACGTGGCAGGTGCGCACGGATTCGAGCAGGGGATAGCCCGCCACCACCGCCGGCACCGCGCAGTGCGCGATCCAAGCGGCCTGGGGGGACGTAAATTCGCTGCGGAGGAATGCGCTGCTCATCGGTCTTGTCTCCGTCATGAATGAAATGGATGTCGGAACTAGTCGGGCTTCACGCCGCTCGCCTGCACCACACGGGCCCACGTTGCGATGTCGGCGTGCCATTGCTTGTCGAAGCCCTCGCGCGAGATCGGGTCGGCTTCCATGCCCAGGCTCTTTACCTTCTCGATCACCTCGGGGCGCCGCAACGCGCGGCCTGCGGCCTGCGCCAGTTGCTGCGTCGTTTCGGGCGGCAGGCGCGCCGGCGCGAACAGGGCGAACCAGCTTTCGGTGTCGAAGCCGATGCGGCCCTCGACCAGCGTCGGCACTTCCAGCAGAGCCGACGAACGCTTGCTCCCCGTCACAGCCAATGCCTTGATGCGGCCGGCGCGCAGCAGCGGCAGCGCGCCCGCCACGTCCGCCATCGCCACCTGGATCTGCCCGCCCACCACGTCCTGCAGTAGCGGCGCCACGCCCTTGTAGGGCACGTGGACCGTCTCGATGCCGGTGGCCAGGCGCAGGCTTTCCATCGCCAGGTGGCCGCCCGAGCCGTTGCCCCACGAGCCGTACATGAGCGGCTCGCGGCTGCGCTTGGCGAGGGCCACCAACTCCGGCGCGCTGTTCGCCGCATTTCCGGGATTCGCCACCAGCACGTTGCCGCCGTGCGCCACGCGGGCGATGGCGGTGAAGTCGTCTGGGCGGTACTTCAAGTCCTTGAACAGCGCCGGCGCAATGGCGTGCGTGGCGCTGATTCCCAGCACCAGCGTGTGACCGTCCGGTGCTGCACGCGCGACCTGCGCGCTGCCCAGGGTGCCGGTGGCACCGGGCACGTTGTCGACGATCACCGTGGCGCCCAACTCCTGTGAGAGCGATTGCGCCAGCAGGCGCCCCATCACGTCGGTGCCCCCGCCGGCCGGGAAGGGCACGACCAGGCGGATCGGCTTGTCGCCCAACGCGGCGTGGGCGAGTGGCCATTGCGAAGTCGCCAGTAGGGCAGCGCCGATCTGCAGAAGCAGTGCGCGGCGGCGGGGGAATGTGCTCATTTTTCTTGTCTCCTTGTTGCCAGAGCGATTGAGTCAGGGTCGACGAAGCTCACCACCGCATCGGCGGCTGCGATGCCATCGGCCGTGACCATCAGCGGGTTGATCTCGAGCGTACCCAGGCGCGGTCCGAGCGCCGCGGCCAGTGCGGCGAAACGCAGCGCCGCGTCGACCAGTGCATCGGCATCGCCCTTCGGCCGGCCGCGCCATCCGCCAATCAGTTTCAGCACGCCCAGCGCATCCAGTTGCGTACGCACCCGGGCGGCGGTGGTCGGCGCGGTGAGCACGGTGGTGCGCGGATGCAGTTCCACCTCCACGCCGCCCAGGCCCAGCACGATGACGGTGCCGAACACCGGGTCGTGCCGTGCGCCGAGCATCAGCTCGGCCAGCGGTGCGAGCTTGCGCGCGACCAGCACGCCCTGCTGCCGAGCCTGCGGCGCCAGGCGTGCGACGGCGGTGACGATGCCGTCGTAGGCCTCGCGGATCTCCTGTTCGCTGCGCAGCCCGACGCGCACACCGCCGACGTCGCTCTTGTGCAGTAGGTCGGCGGAGACGATCTTCATCACCGCGTCTCCGCCCAGCGACTGCCACGCCGCGATGGCGTCGGCCGGCGAATGGACCAGACGGTGCGGCGCAGCCGGCACGCCGTGGCCAGCGAGGAAGCTCAAGGCCTCGGCCTCGTTCAACACCGAAGGCGCGACCGCGAGCGGTGCCGGCTGCGGCGGCTGGACCTCGATGCGATGCGCGGCCCACTTCGCCTTGGCAGCCAGCACCTCCACCGCGTGCGTCGGCTCCTCGAATACCAGGCAGCCGCATACCAGCAGGGCCTGGCGCGTGGCCTCGTCGGCAATGCCGCACAACGCCGTGGGCACGCCGGGCGCGGCGGCCACGGTCGCGCGCACCATATCCACGATGGACGGCGCCAGCGCCGGCGAGGCAAGGGCGGCGGCCACGAACAGCACCAGCGCATCGTAGGCGCCGCTGGTGGCCGCGCCCTGCGCCGCGAGCCCCAGCACAGGCAGGTCGGCCGTGACCTGACCGGTGACGTCGATGGGGTTCTGCGTGGCGCAGAAGGGAATGCGTTCGCGCAGCGGCGCGGCGACGCTTTCCGGCAGAGCGGGCAGTTCGAGCCCGAGGTCGGAGGCGCTGTCGGCCATCAAGGTGCCGACGCCGCCCGACACGGTCACAATGCCGAGACGCCGCCCGGCCGGCGCGCAGCCGATGGCAAAGGCCTGACCGAGACGAAACATCTCGTCGACGGTGCGGGCGCGGATCGCGCCGGTGGCGTCGAACACCGCCTGGTACACCGTGTCCTCGCCCGAGAGGCTGGCGGTGTGCGACATCGCGGCCCGCGCGCCGGCCTCGGTGCGGCCGACCTTGGTCACGATCACGGGCTTGCCGGCGGCACGCGCCTTGGCCAGCGCGCGCTGCAGGGCAGTGCCATCGCGCGCGCCCTCGATGTATGCCAGGATCACGCGTGTGTCGGCTTCATCGGCCAGCCAGTCGATGACGTCGGCCACCGACACGGTGGCCTCGTTGCCGGTGGTCACCCAGTGGCTCAGGCCCAGGCCGCCCTTGCGCGCCAGCGAGAACGCGTAGGCGCCGAAGGCACCGCTCTGACTCACGATGGCGACGTGGCCCGCCTCCGGCACCCCGGCCAGCGGTGCTGGCGAGAAGGTGGCGAAGAGCTTGCGGCGGATGTTCATCACGCCCAGGCAATTCGGCCCGAGCAGCGCCATCCCACAAGCACGCGCGCGCTCGGCGATGCGTGCCTGCGCGGCGGCGCCTTCTTCGCCCATCTCGGCGAAGCCGGAGCTGAGCACGATGGCGGCCCGAGCTTGCCGTGCGATCAATTGCTCGATCGCTCCCTCCACGTTGACGGCGGGCAGCGCGACGATGGCCAGGTCGATCGGCGCCGGCACGGCGTCGATCGAGGCGAAGGCAGTCAGGCCCTGCACTTCGGCCGCGCCCGGGTTGACCGGGTAGATGGGCCCGTCGTAGCCGAGCCGTTGCAGCAGCTGCACCGGCATGCCGCCGACCTTCTGCGGGTTCTGCGAAGCGCCGATGACGGCGACGCTGCGAGGGGAAAAAAGCGCATCGAGTTGCATGGGAAGATTCGAGAGTTGAAAGAAGCGAAGGAGGGGGAGTCAGCCAACGCCGGCGTTGCGTTCGCACTGGCGCACCAGTTCCACCAGGCGCGGCCCGACGCTGGACACCAGCGTCTTCGCATCGGTCTGACTGCCTGGCACGGCGCAATTGAAGAGCAGCGCGCGCGAGCCCTGGCGCAGGCGCGAAGCCACCGCCACGCCCAGCACGCCCATGCCGGCGTCGCCGCGATTGATCGCAAAGCCGTGGCGCGACTGCAGTGCCAGCGATTCCTTGATGCCGGCCGCGCAACGCGCCATTTCGTCAGGGCGCTCCGCCTTCAGCTGGCGCAGCACGGCGTTGCGTTCCTTCTCGTCCAGGGCGTGCAACCATGCGCGCCCCATGGCGCTGCTGGCCACGCTGCGCAGTGCGCCCACGTCAGGGCGGGCCAGCGTGCCCCGCTTGTAGGCGCAGGTTTCGACGTACACCACGTCCAGGCCCATCGCGACGCCGATCGAGGCCGCGCCGCGCACCTGGTCGGCGAATGCCTGCATGAGCGGGCGCGCTTGGGAACGCAAGGGGATCGAGACGATGTACGGATACCCGAGCGCGACGGCGGCCGGGCCGATGAAATAGCGATCGATGCGTTCGTCGCGGTCCAGGTAGCCCATCTCGAGGAGCGTGCGGCACAGCCGAGATACCGTAGGCCGTGGAAGGCCAAGTAGCGCCGCCAGTTCGCTGTTGGCATAGGGCCGGGGATCACGCAGGAAGGTCTGCAGGATCATCAGACCCTTGGCCAGCGTCCCCGCGAAGTTGGGGTCGCCATCGCGCAGCGCGGTGACGTCGGATTGGTGCCGGAGCTGACGAATCATGCGCCGCACTCTAGGACCAACCGCGACGTTCTCAAAATGAAGTTTCATTATTCGAAACTGCGTTCGATCCGCCTATAGGGGTTCGGCATGGATACGCCCTGTCCGGACGTGACACCGGAATGCGGGGACCAAGGCCTAAAGCAGGCGCACGTCATGTCGGCTCATGACCGGCCGATTGTGACCAGCGCGCAGTCAGTACGCACGCGCTTCGGAAGGCGTGCTCGACCTACGCTGCTGGCCAGTTCCTGGCCGCGGCCCTCCCAGTGTTGCGATGCAACACGAATCTGACGCATTGCACCAAAGGACAATGTCTCCGAACTCAATCCGGAGTTGCCGCAGCAGCAACTCGAGGCCCTAGACACGGGACCTCAGCAGTACAACAAGGGCCTCCAGGTGCATGAGATAGAGCGAACCCACTGTATTCATCGTTGACGACGACGACGCTTGCCGCGACTCGATTCGAGAGTTGGTCATCGCGGTCGGGCTCGCCGCCGCGGATTTCTTGCAGAAGCCCTACCGGCAGGACCACCTGATGGATGCAATTTACAAGACGCTACGTCGAGGATCACCACGGCAGAAAACCGACGATCACGACACAGCGACTTCGTCTTTTTGCATCCAGCAAGCTTATGCCATCGCCAACGTGACAATGCTCTTTCACCGGTGGCTTGGGGGCGAGGGATACATGGCATTTGCCCGCTGATCGGACAAGCACGATGTGCACGAGAACGTGCTGCGCAAATGGGTACGCGAGGCGACTCGGGACCCGCAGCAGACGTTCCCTGGTTAGGGCGTGATGAGGCCCGAGCAGGCCGAGCTGGAGCGTTTGAGCAAAGAGAATTCCAAGCTCAGGATGGAGCGCGACCTGTTGAATCAAGCGGTGGCCTACTCTTGTGATGCATCGACCCGGGGCACATGGCCACCGGGCAATAAACCGCACCGTCGACGAACTCGGCTTCGTGTTCGTCGCCTCGGTGATCGGCAGTATGGCCACAGGGCGCATCCTGTCACGCCACTCTCACACTCCACCTTGTTGAGGCGACATGCGCAACGGCGTCGCTGGCAAGGTGCCAAGCATCGCTTCTCAACTTCGTGCTTGACCAGGCGTCGATCGCGCCGTCAAATCGTCGGCATGCACCGTCGTCTTGCTGTCTCGGTGGTTGCGGCTTACGGGGCCACAGTCGCCGGAGTGCTGCTCGCGCAGACCAAGGCGGCCGCCATGCCGCGCGTTGGGGTGCTTCTTTTTGGAGCCCCGCCAGTGGGTTCCGATCCGTACCCGATCGCCAAGGGGCGGCGCCGGTTGCTGGAGCTCGGCTACACAGAAGGCCAGAACATCGAACTCGTCATTCGCCATGGCGACGGTCCTCAACAGTTGGCAGAGCTTGCGACCGAATTTGTTCGTTTGAAGGTCGACGTGATCTTTGCTGGTGGCCCGTTGCCTTTGGACGCGGCACGCAAGGCGACAGAGCTGATTCCAATCGTGGCGATCGCCGGTGGCGATCCAGTTCGCGATGGATGGGCAAAATCGCTCGCTCGGCCAGGTGGCAATGTCACGGGCTTAACGGTGACCTTTCCCGAAATAGTCCAGAAGCAGTTCGAACTCCTCCGGTTGGCGGTGCCTGGGATTGAGCGGGTTGCAGTGTTGTTGCCAGGCAAAGGCACGGACCGTACCGAATTGGAGGTCAGCGCGCGCGATCTTCGATTGGAGTTGCTCGTTTTGGAGGGAACTGATCTGGACGGCATCAAAACGGCGCTCGAACGCGCGGTCCGAGCTGGCGTGCAAGGTCTTGTCGGCAGCGGTGGCAACCTCATCCTTGAGCATCGCTTCGTGTTCGCCGAGCTCGCAATCAGGTACAAATTGCCATCCATCAGCGTATTGACGCAACTTGCTGAAGCCGGCTTTCTGATGAGCTACGGCGTTGATCTGGAAGCCTTGGGTCGGCGCGGAGCTGACTACATCGACAAGATCCTCAAGGGCACACCGCCAGGCGAACTACCGATCGAGCGCCCGAAGGACTTTCAGTTTGTGATCAACCGCAGGACGGCCAGGACGCTCGTGTCGCTGCCTCGGTCGCTGCTCATGCGTGCAAATCGAATCGTTGACTAGTTCTCATCGCTGGTAGTCGGTGGGCGCGGCGATGCGGGTCTTGCGCGAGTCTTTAATCGTTTTCAGCGCTGGAAGCCCGTCAGTTGCAGGCATCGCGGAAGTCATCTCCACCTCGGTGGCGTACGTGCTCGAAGTCTGGTCCCGGCCGATGAGAGCCGACCGAACCACGAGGGTCCATGGCAGAGAAAGACTGGTTGCTGTCATTCACGGACAAAGCGCCGACAGGCAGCTATGGGGCTTTGCGGACATCCCCACTTCTCGAAAGCGGCCGTTCAGGCAACTACGCAGAACACCCCCGATGTCGCTCGGTGCATCTGTCATTTCCCCCTCATACACGGCCAATAGACTAAGCCTCAGGAAGGCGGATGGTGGACCTTCTTAAGCATCTCTGATACGCGGCGTCGCGGCTTGGGTGTCCACCGGAGCCGCTAGCCGCGGCGACTCGCCCGCGAACATTGGTGCTACGCAGTCAGGCTTGAACTCCAGTGCTGGAAATCGTCGAGCCTTTTCGTGGCAAGGCTACTCCGGCTTCACGTTGGCGGTCTCCGCCACCGCTTTCCATATGGCGATGTCTTCACGCATGAGTTTGCGCAGCTCGTCAGGTGGAAGATAGGCCGGTTGGACACCGAGGCTCAACAGGCGGTCGGCAGTTGCTTTTTCTGCGAGGGTGTCGCGAAGTGCAGCGGACAGCTTGTTCACGACGGTTGGCGAGACGCCAGCAGGGGCGAGCAGAGTCCAACTCAGCTCACTGCGAAAGTCAATGCCTTGTTCTGGATAGGTGCCCACTTCCGGCATGCTCGGCGAGGGGCTGCCGCAAATTCCCAAGGCGCGAATTTTCCCGGACTTGACCAGCGGAGATGCGGTTCCCATGTCGAGAACACCCACTCGGATGTGCCCGCCGAGCAGGCCCGTAACGAGGTCACCCGAGGATTTGAAAGGGATATGGTCGAGCTTCGCGCCCGCCTTTTGGACAAGCACCTCGCCGCAGAGATGACCCGTTGAACCGTGACCCCATGTGCCGTACTGCAAGGGCTTGTCCTGCCCCTTGGAGTTCGCGACAAGGTCCTTGAGGTTCTTGGCTGGAAAATCAATGCTGGAGACCACCACAACACCTGCTGTTCCGATTCTTCCAATTTGGCTGAAGTCGGTAACGGGGTCGTACGGAAGCTTGGCGTACACCGCTGGCGCGATGATGTGGGAGGTCATGCCTCCCATGGTGATGGTGTACCCGTCGTTTGGTGACCTTGCGGCTTGCGCTGCGCCAATGGTTCCGCCTGCTCCGACACGGTTGTCGATATAGATTGAGCCGTTCAACTTCTTTGCCATCGACTCGGCAAGCATGCGACCGATGGTGTCGCCGCCGCTTCCGGCTGACAACGGCAGTAAGAGTTTGATGGGCCTTGTCGGATAGTCGGTGGATTGCGCGAACGCGTGCCCGGCGTACGCCAGCCCCACCCCCAGAGCGAGTGTGTTCAGAATCTTCAAGATTTGTCTCCTTATGCTGGAAAAAGCGGCATGCGCCTAGCGCAGGTACTTGAACGTGAACCCGTGGTTGCACGAATGGATGCGGCCGGCCGTGGGCGCCGGGAAGTGCATGGTGAGCAGCAGCGTGTCCGTGTCGGCGAACCGTTCTGCAAGCATCTGGCGAGTTGCCCGCGCGAGCTCCGGATTCCAGTCTCCGGTATTGATGAGCCCTGGCTCTAGAAAAATGATGGGGTGGTGGAAGATGTCGCCAGTCATGACCCCGTGCTGGCCACCCTCCTTCACATTCACCGTTACGTGCCCGGGGGTGTGTCCCTGCGAATCTTCAAGCCAGACACCCTTTGCCAAGTCGCCTTCAACGAGGTGGTTTGAGTCAACGAGCAGCGCTTGGCCGGACTCGACGACCGGCAGGACACTGTCGACGAAGGAGCCTTGGTTGACAGGCAGGTCGGGCTTCTTCTCGTGAAGCCGAAGGTAGTGTTCGAATTCCTTCTTCGCGAAGATGTACTTCGCATTGGGGAAGGTTGGCACCCATCTCCCATTGCTGAGTATCGTGTTCCATCCGACGTGGTCCGTATGAAGATGCGTGCACAGGACCATGTCGATGTCACCAGGAGTCAGACCGAACCTGGCCAGATTGCTCAGGTACTCGTCCGACTTGAACATGTGCTGCCATTTGGCGCGTGGTCGTTCCTTGTGATTGCCATTGCACGCGTCGACCAGAATGTTCGCGGTTCCAGTCCGAATGAGGTAGCTGTGGAAGCTCAGGTTGAGTTTGAAGTCACCCGGACTTATGAGATTGGGCCCGAGCTCGGCCTGATGCCGCGCCGCCAGTCCCGGCTCGATGTTGGGGTAGAGCCATGCTGGGTCCACCCAGAAATTGTCAATCTCTACGACCCGATCGACGCGGGTGTTTCCAAACTTGAGTTGCTTCATCTTTAGAGCTTTTGCTGCAACGCCATGGCTCGGTCAGCAACCTTTTCGGAGCTGACCTCCTGCGCCTTTTTAGACGTCTTGCTGCTTGACACCAGCTTCACGGGTGATTTGGGCCCACTGGGCGGACTCTTTCTTGATGACCTGCCTGAATTCTCTGGAGCCGACGAACTGTGGAATGGCGCCAAGTTCTTCGATGCGCGCCTTCACTGCAGGTGTTGCCATCGCCTTCTGAATCTCGACAGAGATGGCGTTGACTACGTCATCCGGCGTACCCGGCGGCGCAACGATGCCCACCCAGAACTCCTTGGTCTCATTGATGACCAGACCCGACTCTTCGAACGTCGGGATGTCTTTGAGTGCAGGGGAGCGGTTTCTTGACATCACGGCCAGCGGCTTGAGTTGGCCTCGCGCCGAGGAAATCAACGGAATCGCGCCCATCATGGCGTCGACCTGCCCGGCCATCAGCGCCTGAATGGCTGGCGCACTGCCGGTGTATGGGACGTGCAGCATGTCTTGGACGCCCGACGCTCGCATGAACAGCATTGTTGCCGCATGCCCGGTTGTTCCCACGCCCCACGTGGAGAAGGTCATTTGCTTGTCCTTTGCTAGCGCGATGAACTCCTTCAGGTTCTTGACCTCGAGGTCCTTGCGCACTGCCAAGGCAAACGGCACGAAGGAAATGATCGCCACCGGCACGTGGCCCTCCGGGCGGAAGTTCTTGTTGTTGAAGAAGTGCGGATAGACAGTGTGTGTGTCGCTGCTGGCGGCGAGTAGCGTCTGGCCGTCGCCAGGCGATTTAGAAAGGAGGGCCGAGGCGAGGGTCCCAGAAGCGCCCGGCTTGTTGTCGACGACGATTGGCTGACCAAGGGAGGTCCCCATGGCGGTAGAAACCAGACGCGCCAAGATGTCCGAGTTGCCCCCGGCCTGGCCTGGTACAAGCAACGTAATCGGCCTCTTGGCAGTCCAGTTTGCTTGAGACCAAACTGAGGATGCGAGGGTCCCGAGGGCGATGGCGGCGCTTCGTGCGAGGTAATGTCTCCGAGTATTCATGGTGTCGCTCACTTGTTGGCGTGGGTTTGAAGGTTCTTGAAGCCAGCGCCCTTGGGCGTGATGTAGCCGGGAATCGGCAGTCCCTTGCTCTTCAGGTAGCCGAGAATCCCGTCTTCGATGGCCCCTGCGTCGCGAATGTTGACAAAAGCATCTCCGTCGAAGTTGATGTTGGCGCCGTACACCACCATGAAGCCCTCGGCAGCCTCCTCTGCGTCCTCGGGCACCGAGAAGGTGTGGATGGAGCCTGCTGGTTCGTAGAGGTAGCTGCCGGTTGTTTGCGGGTCCTTGAGGTGCTCAACGTAGTTCCATCGACCCTTCGTTGTGAAGAAGTGGACGGTGCCCGTGTGGAAGTGCTTGGGCAGCTTCGTGCCAGGGGCGAACCTCCCATACAAAACCCAGATGCCGTTCTCGCGGTCAAGGAACAGCGGAATGATTTCCGAACCCGGCGCAGCGCCCGGTACATAGGTCATGTCATGGATGTTGACCGTGAGCAGCTCTTCCTGCTTCGTGATGGATGTGGGGGTTGTCACTCATGCTCCAGTTGCTTAAGCGCTACCGATTGCAGAAACGTTTCCGCATGGTAGATACTAGTGGGTGTTAGATTCATTGGGGCTAACCCGACGAGTCGAGCGGGCCGCTTGTTCTTGAAGAGTTTTAGGGTTGCAGAAAGGTTGAGATGTCAGCAGTCGGTATCCATGACGTCGCTCGATTGGCAGGCGTATCTATCAGCACAGCGTCGCGAGCCCTCAATAAGACTGGTCGCGTCAGCGAGGACACCATCAAGAAGGTCGGCGACGTGGCGGCGAGGCTGGGCTACCAGCCCAACGCCATAGCTCGCACTATGCGGTCCAAGCAGAGTCATGCGGTCGGCATCATCGTCAGCGACATTTCCAATCCCTTCTATGGACGCCTGGTCAAGTCGGTCGAGCGGCGACTTTCTGCACAGGGCTATGCACTGTTCGTGGCCAGCTCGAACAACGACATTGCCACCGAGGTCCAGTTGATTCGTTTTTTCAAGAGCCGCAAGGTCGACGGCATCATCCTCGGCCCGTGCCAAACGGATTCGGTTGCACACGTCATCAATGAGGTCCGAGACATCTCGACGGTGCTCTTCGACCGCGATGGTGGTCAGCAACTGAGCGCAGTCAAGGTCGACCACTATCGCGGCACCACTGAAGCGCTCGAGTACCTGATTGGGCTCGGGCACAAGCACATCGCTCTGATGACTCCTGGCAGCCAAATTCAGCCAATCCGGGACCGGGTGCAGGCTTACCAGGATTGCTTGACTGCAGCTGGACTGGCCTATGACCCAAGCATGATTTGCTTTGCCGATTCGTCGATGAATTTTCCGGCCGACCAAGCGGCTCGCATGCTGGCTCGCAAGGACCGCCCCACTGCATTTCTGTGCCTCGGTACCCGAATCCTCGCCGGCGTGCTCGCCGCCATGAGGTCGGCCAGGTTGAGCATCCCTGGCAGCGTGAGCATCGTCTCCATCGGAGACACGGAGTTCTCCGAGCTGCACAGTCCATCGATAACTGCGCTTGCATGGGACATCCACTCGCTCTCGGATGAGATTTCGACGATGCTGCTGACAAGGATGCACAACGAGGCTCCAGCGGTTCAGTCGGCGGTGGTGGATATGCGGCTCATCGAACGGGAATCGTGTGCGGCGCCCGAGGCTTGAGGAAATTGCCTGTCGCGAGAACTAGAGCAACCCGAGGGCGATGAGCTTCAGGTCGGGCGACGAGTAAGGGCGCTCGCAAATAATCTTCGCGGAGCCGGGCCCGAACAGGAACGTTGCCGCCAGTCGCACCTTGAACGACCGACCAGTCGGCGGATAGGTTTTATCTCGAACCTTGAACTCGCCCAAGTGGGTGCCGAGGAGGAAGAACTCCACGAGAACCGTGTCTCGCTCGTCGTCGGCGGCAATCGAAATTATCTCGTTGGCTTGGTCCGGAAAGGCTTGGCGCGAAGACTGAAAGTAGGCGCGAACCTGCTCCTCGCCGTCGTAGACAGCGCCGTTGCCATACATCTCGTAGCGCGGATGCTCAAACGTGTTGATGACGCCGTCCCAATCTTGGGTGCACTCGAGCGCCATGTGGTCACGCACCGTTTTCAGGCGTGCTTGTCGAAGTTCGTCTTTCGTCATGGGTATCTTTTAAACCTTGTGGAAACGTTTGCGCAATTTTGCGCCTGACATAGCATCTCGAAAGCGGGGTTTACCCTAGATGCCCTACTTTGCCATTTTCGCTATGGCCATTGTTCGAGGGATACTGGCGGTAGGGGTTAACCCGTTGCCATCGGATGGGCAAGAGAGCTAGCATTGCGGAATCGTTTGCGCAAAGGAATGTCATGAAGCTGAAAGACAAGGTTGCCCTCGTGACTGGGGCCGGAACATTCAAGAAGGAATTCACAGGCGTCGACCAGGTCGGCAACGGCACTGCATGCGCTTTGACCTTCGCCCGCGAGGGCGCGCTGGTTGTCTGCACTGACCGTTCGTTGGAAGCAGCTGAGCTCGCGGCGCAGCTCATCCGAGACGATGGTGGAAATGCAATCGCAATGGCGATGGACGTCACGGACTCCAAGCAGGTCGACGCAGTCGTTGCCGAGGTGGTGTCAACGCATCAGCGGGTCGACGTGCTGCACAACAACGTCGGCATCGAGATTCTGGGCGAGCTCGTGGACGTAAAGGATGACGACTGGGACAAGGTAATGGACATCAACTTGCGGGGTGCAATGGCCACGGCAAGGGCCGTCATGCCAATCATGCGCGCTCAGAGGTCCGGCTCCATCATCAACGTATCGTCAACCGCCAGCCTCAAGTGGAGCCCCATGCAGTTCCTGTCGTACAGCACTTCGAAAGCTGGCCTGAATCACATGACGCGCGTCATCGCCCGGCAGTACGCGCCCGACCAAGTCCGATGCAACTGCATCGTGCCTGGGATGATTCGGACACCGCACGCGGATGCGCTCTACAAGACGGCGGATGAGGCGGCAGCAGGACACAAGTTCCGCGACTCGCGCTGCCCTATGGGCAGGCAGGGTACTCCGTGGGAGATTGCAAAGGCAGCCCTGTTCCTGGCATCCGACGACTCGTCATACATCACCGGCATTCAGCTTGTGGTGGACGGAGGCTCAAGCCTCTAGTCAAACGTGCACCAGCGACCGGTTACCTGCACTCGACTGTCGCACGGCGAAGGACTGCAACCGCTGCACACCTGCCGTACGAGGTCGAACGCGACAGACTGGACCGGACGACGCTGGACGCAGCCTCGTGTGTCGTTCAGGCTGCGACAGTCACCCCGTGGCGATCGAGAACGGCCAGCAGCTTTGGAATATCGGGTGGGCCCACCGGAATCTCGTGGTCGACGGCGGTGAACATTTGGGCGGCCAAGGCGTTCTGCCCGGTGATCTCAAGCATCCGTCCTCCACCCTTGCCGTACTGAAAGCCGTGCACAGTTCCGCGCGGTACATGCACGAGCGTTCCAGGTTGACAGGTGTGGGCGCGGCCGTCGCACAGAAAGCTGATCTCGCCGTCGAGCACGTAGAAGGATTCGTCCCAGTCGTGGCTGTGCGGAGGCGGACCGGTTCCCTCGTCCCCCTGTTGAAAAGTGATCCCATAGCTCTGTGTTGCCGCATTCGACGCAAGCACCGTGACTTGCGTGCCAAGCACGTTCAGAGGAACTTCGCGCTGATCGGGCGTCAAGACAAAGTACGGAATCGTCATGATCCATTCCTCCAGACTGGGAGCACGATTCTGCGCGCCGCGTCGAGCAGACACAAGCCATCGCGCGCGGCGCGGGTCGGGGGCAGTCCAGTACGCCGAATAGGCGATTTGGACCAAGCGATCCGAACGCCCGCATCGACACTCTCCGCAACTCTCTCCGCCGGGACGAATCTACCGTCGGATCAGGCCCAGGCGATCCGGTAGTCGAGGGTGTGCCCAATGCGCTCCGAGAAGCGGGCGACCGACTTGGCCGCCACCCGTTCGCTGACACTCACCGGGATCAGCGTGGTGAGCCAGGCGCCTACGCCCAGCGGCTCGCCCTCCAGCTTGCGAGGGCGTGAGGCTGGCGTGTAGCCCACGATCGCCTCTCGCTTGCCGGCCCCCTCGAGCAGGTCGTAAAGATCGCGGAACAGGATGAAGGAGGTGTCGTTCTGGTGCGCCGACCAGTTCGCCACCGGGAGGAAGTCCACCAGGTGGATGAGCTGGTAGTTCAGCGCGATCCAGAGATCCTCGCCGCTCATCGTGATCGGCTGGTTGTCGATCACCCGGTGAAATGTGATCGAGGCGATCGCATCGGCGCGGTGGACGTTCCTCCGGAGCTCCCGGCGCAGTGGGCCGGCGAAGAGCAGCCGCAGCACGGAGGGAAAGGCCTCGGTCTGCGTCCACTCCGAGTGCGTCATCAGCTCGCGGAGCGCCGGGATCTTGTCGGCCGGCATCGCAAAGGTGTTGGTGCCAGTTCCGAGGATCGAGTGCAGCAGCATCACCAGGGGGGACTGCCGGGGGTAGTGCTGCACGCTGTACTCGAAGCAGAAGTACAGGTGGTCGAGGAACGAGCCGTCGGCGTGCTCCACATCGAAGTCGCACTCGCTCACCAGGAACTGCAGCAGCTCCGGGCTCACCTGGGGGAGCGGGTGCGCCGCGCGGGCGGCCGCGTACTCGGCCTGCACTGCCTGGGCGGCAGCGGCGTCCCAGTGGGCCTCCTTGCCCACTCGGGTGGTCATCACGAAGCGGGCGGCATTGCCCTCGAGGGTCTTGAAGATGGTGCGATCGAGGTCGAAGTCCGGGATCGGCTCGACCAGGACCTCGCCTGTGTGGTCAATGGCGGCGCCACGGGCGATGGCGGCCTTGCGCTGGGTCGTTGGGTCGGGACGCTCGGCGGCGGATTGCTTCATTGGGATCCTCGGTGACTGCTCGCTTCGTACACGACTGCCAGTGCCCGGACCCGATCTCCCGTACTTCGCCGGTCTTGCTCGACGCCAGCGACGGGCACAAACCAAGTGTAGAGGAAGTCGGCGCTGCGGATGCCCGGCCACGCATCAATGTACCGATGCCCGCGTCGCATCGTCATAAGGAAGGCTTATCGAAATTGAACAGAAGTGGTGGTTCCGAAGATGGGTGCTCCTGCCGATACTGGTTCTTCCCTGAGCAACGAATCTGACGGAGACCTCCACCATGACAACGACGCTTCGCATTGGCTTCTGGTGCGGACTGGCCATCGCCGCCACCAGCCACTGCGCATTCGCACAGACCCCGCCCGCCTGGCCGGTCAAGCCGATACGGCTGATCGTGCCTTTTTCGGCCGGAGGCGCCAATGATCTGATGGCACGGGTTGCCGCGGAAGGCGCATCCAAGGCGCTGGGGCAACCCGTCATCGTCGAGAACAAACCCGGCGGCGCCACCAGCCTCGGCGCCGACATCGCTGCCAAGTCGGCGCCCGACGGCTACACATTCCTGGTGAGCGCCGCGGGCGTGATCTCGAACAGCATGATCAAGAAGAGCCTGCCGTACAAGGACGGCGACCTGACGCCGGTCGTCATGATCGGCCTGGCGCCCTCGGTGGTGCTCGTGGCCGCGGATGCCCCCTACAAGGATCTCAAGGAGTTCATCGCTGCTTCGCGCACGGGCCAGGGCTTCCATTGGGCAACTGCGGGCACCGGGAGCACGCCTCACTTCGTGGCCGGAATCCTGCAGACCACGTACGGCGCAAAGCTGGATGTCGTTCCCTACAAGAGCGGCTCGGAGTCGATCACCGCGGTGATCGGCAAGCAGGTCGAGGCGACGTCCGAAGCCAGCATCGTAGCGCTGCCCTACATCACCAGCGGGAAGCTCAAGGCCCTGGCCGACACGTGGACGACGCGCATCTCTGCCTATCCGCAACTCTCGACGGCCACCGAGCAAGGCTTCGGCGACATACGCATCGCGCACTGGGCCGGTATCCACGCGCCAGCCGGAACGCCAGCCGCGATTCTCGACAAGATGAGTGATGCCGTGGACAAGGCAATGAAGACGCCTGAAGTCATCGATCGACTCAAGAAAGTCGGTATCGAGCCCATCGGCGGTACACGCGCCGCCTTCGTCAAGTTCGTCGACGAAGAGCGCAGTCGTCTTGGCGCTGTCGTCAAGGCGACCGGCATGCGGGACGAATGATGAGCGAGATCAATCCAGGTACCCGGTTGCGACAGCTTGTCAATGCGCGCCGCGGCTTGATGGTTCCCGGCGCAGCCAACGCACTGGCGGCCCGGGTGATCGAGCATCTCGGCTTCGAAGCCGTGTACTTGAGCGGTGCCGGCCTGACCAACACCTTCTACGGCATGCCCGATCTCGGCTTTGTCGGCCTGACGGACATTGCCCAGCACACCGCCGCGATCCGCGACGCGGTGGCACTGCCCATCGTCGTGGACGCCGATACGGGCTTCGGCAACGCCCTGAACGTACGCCATGCCGTGCGCACGCTGGAGCGCGCCGGGGCCAACGCGATCCAGCTCGAAGACCAGGCGATGCCGAAGAAGTGCGGTCACTTCGAGGGCAAATCCATCATCACGCAGCAGGAGATGGTGGGCAAGGTCAAGGCCGCGGTCGATGCGCGGCGGCACCCCGACTTTCTGGTCATTGCACGGACGGACGCTGCCGGCGTGGAAGGCATCGATGAAGCCATCGCGCGGGCCGTCGCCTATGCGGAGGCTGGCGCAGACATCACCTTCGTCGAAGCGCCCGAATCACTGGAGGTCCTGCGGCGCATCCCGACGGAGATTCCCTGCCCGCAAGTCGTCAACGTGGTGATCGGCGGCAAGACTCCCACGCTCACGGCGGCCGAGTTCGCCGCCATGGGTTTCGGTCTGGTGCTGTACGCCAACGCCGCCCTGCAGGGCGCCTTGCGCGGGATGACGCAGGCGCTCCAGACCTTGCACAGCGTCGGGAAACTCGAGGAATCGAGCGGACTGGTTGCCACCTTTGCCGAACGCCAGGCGCTGATGCGCAAGGACGAGTTCGATGCGCTCGAGCGACGCTATGCTTGAATCGTTCGCCACGCGCACCGCTGTCGACAGTCACGCGCATGTGTTCGTGCGCGGCCTGCCGCTGGCGCCGCGCCGGCGCCATGCCCCGGCGTACGACGCAATGCTTGCCGATTACCTGTCCCTCCTCGACAGGCACGGTGTGTCGCGCGGCGTTCTGGTGCAGCCGAGCTTCCTCGGAACCGACAATTCGTTCCTGCTCGACGCGTTGCGGCGAGAACCAACGCGTTTGCGCGGTGTGGTCATGCTCGATCCATCGACGAGCGCGCAGCAACTCCACGAACTGGACGTCCTGGGTGTCCGTGGCGTCCGGCTGAACCTCGTCGGGCTTCCCATCCCCGATCTGCGCGGCGATCTCTGGTCCGGCTTCCTTGCAAGACTCCAGGCGCTCGATTGGCACGTGGAAGTGCATCGGGAGGCGGTCGATCTCAGGCAGTGCGTCGAGCCGCTGCTGCTCGCAGGCTGCAAGGTGGTCGTTGACCACTTCGGCCGACCGAATTCCGATGTTGAAGAGAGCGACAGCGGATTCGAATGGCTGCTGGCCCAGGCTGCGACGGGGCGCGTGTGGGTCAAGCTTGCGGCCGCCTATCGAAGCTGGGATCAGGAGGAGGGAGCGCAGGCCACCGCGGCAGCGGCTGACCTGCTTGCGCATTTCGGACCTGAACGCCTGGTCTGGGGAAGCGACTGGCCCAACACGCAGCATCGGGATCGGGCCAGTTTTGCATCGGCCCGGCGGGCGCTCGACCAATGGATTCCTGATCCGGAGGCACGCAGACGCATCCTTGTCGACACGCCCGCAGAGCTTTTTCGCTTCAGCTGAAGATCCAGCCGTCAGCCCCAGAATCACAATCGAGAGACAACATGACTTTTTCAGTTCTTGGCCGCGCGCTGATGGTTTGCGCAACGCTCTGCACCGGCGGCTGGGCTGCGGCGCAGGACTATCCCACCAGGCCGATCAAATTGATCGTGACCTACCCGCCGGGCGGTACCGTGGATGCGGTCGCGCGGATCGTCGCGCCCCCGCTGGCCGTGCGGCTCGGTCAGCCCGTCGTCATTGACAATCGCGGTGGCGCAGGCGGCGTGATCGGCGGGGATCTTGCAGCGAAGAGCGCTCCGGATGGCTACACGCTCATGCTTGACGCGTCGAATCACGCGCAGAACCCCGCACTGCATAGCAGGATGCCATTCGACACCCTGGGTGCTTTCGCGCCGGTGTCGTTGCTGGTCAAGGTGCCCAACGTGCTCCTGGTGAATCCCGCGTACCCGGTGCACACGGTGTCCGACCTGATTGCGCGCGCCAAGGCCAAGCCTGGCGAAGTCAACTACGCGTCGTCGGGCAACGGCTCGTCGCCGCACCTGGCCGCCGAACTGTTCGATTCGATGGCCAAGACCCGCATGACGCATGTCGCCTACAAGGGGGGCGGACCCGCGCTCACCGACGTGATGGCGGGGCAGGTTCCGGTGTTCTTTGCCAGTCTGGGCTCCTCGCTGCAGTACATCAAGAGCGAGAAGCTGCGCGCGGTCGCCGTGGCGGGCAAGAGCCGGTCGGCCGTGCTGCCGAATGTGCCGACGATTGCGGAGTCCGGATTGCCGGGCTACGAGATGTACGAGTGGAATGCCGTATTCGCGCCGGCCGGCACGCCCGCGCCGATCGTCGACAAGGTGTCGAAGGCCCTCGCCGCCGTCATCAAGGAGCCGGACGTCAATGCCCGTCTGGTGGCATTAGGGGCAGAAACCATCGGATCGACGCCTGCGGAGCTGGACACCTTCCGAAGAGCGGAAATGGCCAAGTGGACGCGCGTTGCCAAGGAAAACAACATCCGTCTCGACTAGAGCATGTCCGCGAACACGTCTGCCAAGGTGGGGCGAGAGCGCGCCCGCCACAGTGCACTGAGATCGAAGCGCGGAAGCTCGTCGCCGTCGCGAACGGTGGCGTAACGCACGCCCTCGTGCCCAAGCGCCCGTACCGACTCCGGCAGCAGGGACCATCCCAGGCCGGCGGCGACGCAAGCCAGCACGGTGAGCGTTCGGTTGGCGTCTTGCACCACCCTGGTGTCGTGGCCGCGGCGGCGGAACACACCCAGCAATTCGGCGCGCAAGGCGGGCATCTGCGATTCCGGAAACCAGACCAACCCCTGTGCGGCAACGTCGGCCAGCGAGACAGTGCCGTCCTCGGCGAGGGCATAGGTCGCAGGCAGCACCGCGATGAGCTTGTCGTGCCCAAGCTGACGCTCGTGCAACTTGACCGCCAGCGAGACCGGGGGGTGGAGCAGCGCGACGTCGATCGTCCCGTTCTCGAGCGCCACCACCTGTTCGGCGTTGCTCATCTCCCGCAGTACCACCGCCACCTGGGGGTACTCACGACGCAAACGATCAAGCGCACGCGGAAGCACCTTGTAGACGGCGTGCGTCACGAATCCGACGATCAGCCTGCCGCCCCGTCCCTGCGCGATCGCGCGAGCCCGGTCAGCGGCCGCATCGCCATGGGCCAGGCTGGCACGCAAGTCTTCAACGACGGCATGCCCTGCGTCCGTCAACAGGGCGCCGCGCCGCGTCCGCTCGAAGAGCTTGACGCCCAGCTCCTGCTCGATGCGATTGAGCGTCTGCGTCAGTGCCGGCTGTGCCTGGCCCAACTGCTCGGCAGCCCGGGTCAGGCTGCCGGCATCCGCGACGGCGACGATGCAACGCATCTGGCGAGTGTCCATGACCTGATTCCAAAGAGTCGCTGTTCAACATGACTGTGCAGCGATTGTGGCGGCATCGAGCAGCGAGCGCCACGGTTGAAGACGCTCGTCCGCCAATGAACATAGCCAGGCGCTCGCCGGTGTCCGCTGTCCTAAGAACCGAGCGCTGTGCGCCATACGCGCCAAGCCTGCGGCTTCAGGTCGCACCAGGCCGGCAACCTCGATCGCCTTTGCATTCGGCGCGGATGACGGCAGACTGTCGAGGTCTGGAGGTCATTTATGTACGCCTGCGAAACCATGGCGGACGGCTCGCAAGTGAGCCGTGCCATCTGCCTTTGTCATCGGCCCGAGGTCGGAAGGCTGACCCGACTGATCAACGCGGACCTGTCGAGGCGCGGCTTCGTCGCCGGCATGGCCGCCTCGGTCGCGGCGCTGGGGCTTCCTTTCGGTGCCATCGCACAGCCCGCGCCAGCGACGCCGGCAAGGCCGATCCTGCTCACCAATTTCCGGCTCTTCGACGGCAAGGGCGCGACGCTGCGCGACGGCTTGCACCTCGTGGTCGAGGGGGACCGGATCAAATCGGTGGGCAGCGGCGCGCCGGCCGCGCCGGCGGGCGCTCAGACGATCAACTGCGGCGGCCGGGTGGTCATGCCTGGAATGATCGATGCCCATTGGCATTCGATGTTTGCGGCCTTGCCGCTCCAGGTGCTGCTGCAAGGCAACATCGGCTACATCCATGTCGCGGCCAGCGGGGAAGCCCAACGCACACTGCTCAGGGGTTTCACGACCGTGCGTGACCTGGGGGGTCCGGCGTTCGCATTCAAGCAGGCGATCGACCAGGGCCTGACGCCGGGCCCGCGCATCTACCCTTCCGGCGCAATGATCACCGGCAGCGGCGGGCACGGCGACCTGCGCCCCTTGTCCGACGTGCCCCGAACCCCGGGCACCCCGAGCTTCACGGAGCAGACCGGCGCCGCGGCCATCGTCGACAGCCCGGACGAGATCCGGCTGCGAGTGCGCGAGCAACTGACGCAGGGCGCATCGCAGATCAAGCTCGTGGGCGGCGGTGGCGTCTCTTCGCCGCGCAGTCCCCTGGATCTGACGACGCTCTCGGAGGCGGAGTTGCGGGCAGGCATGGAGGTGGCGAGAGACTGGAACACCTATGCCACGGTCCATGCCTATGCGCCGACGACCGTGCAACGCGCCATCGCGGCAGGCGCCCGCTGCGTCGAGCACGCGCATCTGATGGACGAGACGACCGCGAAGATGATGGCCGACAAGGGCGTCTGGCTGAGCATCCAGCCGTTCCTGTCGGAGGAAGACACGGGCCCTCTGGGCGGCCCGAACCGGGTGGCGGCGCTCCAGGTGTTCGCGGGAACCGACAACGCCTACAGGCTCGCCAGGAAGCACAAGATCAAGACCGCGTGGGGCTCGGACATGCTGTTCTCCCCTGCGCTGGCGACCCGCCAGGGCACGATGCTGACACATCTGACGAAGTGGTACTCGAACAGCGAGATCCTCACCATGGCCACATCCACCAATGCCGAGCTGTTGCGTCTTTCAGGGCCGCGCAATCCCTATCCCGGAAAACTGGGTGTCATCGAGGAGGGCGCGTATGCGGATCTGCTGCTCGTCGACGGCAATCCCGTCGAGAACATCGCGCTGCTTGCGAATCCCGACAGCAGCCTTCTGATCGTCATGAAGGACGGCAGGATCCACAAGAACACGCTGAAGGCATAGCGGGCGCGCCTCAACCCACCCAGGCCTGCACTTCGATCTCGACGCGCGCTCCCTTGTAGAGCTCGGCCTGCACGGTCGAGCGGGTGGGCAGGGCACCCGCGAAGTGCTTCGCGTATTCCTCGTTGAACGCGGCGAACTCGTCCAGGTCCGCAAGCCACACGGTGACGCGCACCACGTCGCTCATGCGCGCGCCGCATTCGCCGAGCGTGAGGGCCACGCGTTCCAGCACGGCCTTCGTCTGGGCCTGGATGCCGCCCTCGACGATGTTGGCCTGCGCATCCATCGCGAGCACGCCCGAGAGGAACAGAAAGCCACCTGCGCGCACGGCCTTCGAGAACGGAACAGGCAGGGGAGTCGGGTAGCGTTCGATGCTCATGCGGTTTCCTTGTGGTCCTTGCGCACGATCACCTGCCCGTTGCGTGCCCCGCTGTGCACGCCGTGCTGCCAGGTGATGGCGCCATTCACGATCACCGCGTCGATGCCTTCGGCCGGCCGCGTCGGCGTTTCGTAGTTCGCGGTGTCGCGCACCGTCGCGGGGTTGAAGATCACCACATCGGCGTGGTGGCCCGGCTTCAGCGTGCCGCGCTCGTGCAGGCCGAAGTTGCGGGCCGTGAGCCCGGTCATCTTCCACACCGCCGTCTCCAGCGGGAACAGGCCGATGTCGCGGCTGTAGTGGCCCAGCACACGCGGGAAGGTGCCCCACAGCCGCGGATGCGGCTTCTCGCCGTGCGGAATGCCGTCCGAGCCGATCATGGTCTCGTCGAACGCGAGGACGCGCTGCACGTCGTCCTCGTCCATCATGAAATAGATCGCGCTGCCGGGTTGAAGCTGCCGTGCCGCATCCTCGCCCGACACGCCCCATTCGGCCGCGATGTCCTTCAGGTCGCGGCCCGCGCACTCGGGGTGCGGCACGCTCGAGGCGATCAGCACGCGGCCTTCCATCATCCCGCGGTCCGTGCGGATCATGGTGGAGCCGGCCGTGTACGGGTAGCAGTCGAGCCCGATGCACTGGTGCTGCATCGCTTCCTTGATGAAGGGCAGCGTGACTTTGGTCTTGCCGAAGTTCTGCACGTTCTGCACCTTGTGGTGCGACACCACCACCGGGATGTCGAGCGCGCGGCCGATGTGGAAGGTCTCTTCGAGCGACTCCATCACGCGGTCGCTCTCGTCGCGCATGTGCGTCACGTAGAGTGCCTTGCGCGCCGTGAGCGGGCGGCCGACCTCGATGATCTCCTCGGTCGTGGCCTTCACGGCGGGCGGGTAGAAGGTGCCGGTCGACAGGCCGATCGCGCCGGCCTGCATGGCTTCCTCGACCAGCGCCTGCATGGCTGCGATCTCCGTATCGTTCGCGGGCCGGTCGAGGTCGGCCATGACCACGGCGCGCAAGGTCGAGTGGCCCACCATGGCGGCCACGTTCACCGACGAGGGCGTGGCGCGCAGCGCGTCGAGGTACGCCGCGAAGGTCGTGAAGCGGCCTTCGGCCGGGGAGTCGAGCAGGCTCAACGGCATCGGCAAGTCCATGTCGGCGCGCAACGGCGCCGCGCTGATGCCGCAGTTGCCCGCCACCACCGTGGTCACGCCCTGCGACACCTTGAAGGGCATCTGCGCCTGCGACAGCACGGCCTGGTCGTCGTGCGTGTGCGAGTCGATGAAGCCGGGCGCGACGATGCGGCCCGTGGCGTCCAGGGTCTGGTCGGCCGTGTGGCCCGCGMGCGGGCCGACGGCGGCGATGCGGCCGTTCAGGATGCCGATGTCGGCATCGAAACGCGGCGCCTTGGTGCCGTCGATCACGGTGCCGCCGCGGATCAGGAGGTCGTAGTGGGTCGGAGCATCGGACATGTGGATTCCTTCTTCAACGAAAGTGGCAGGCCACCCAGTGGCCGCCGTTGGACGACGAGGGCCGCTCGGTCAGCTCGGGCGTCTTCTCCTTGCACACGGCCTGCGCCATCGGGCAGCGCGTGTGAAAGCGGCACCCCGAAGGCGGATTGGCGGGGCTCGGCGGATCGCCCTGCAGCAGAATGCGGCGCGCCGGCGTGCGCGGGTTCGGCACGGGCACGGCCGACAGCAGGATCTCGGTGTAGGGGTGCAGCGGCGTCGAGAACAGCGTGTCGCGGTCCGCGATCTCCACGATATGGCCGAGGTACATCACCGCCACGCGATGGCTGATGTGGCGCACCACCGCGAGGTCGTGCGCGACGAACAGGTAGGCGATGCCCAGCTCGGCCTGCAGATCCATCAGCAGGTTCACCACCTGCGCCTGCACCGACACGTCCAGCGCCGACACCGGCTCGTCGCAGACGATCAGCTTCGGGTTCAGCGCCAGCGCGCGCGCAATGCCCAGCCGCTGCCGCTGGCCGCCCGAGAACTCGTGTGGAAACTTCTTCGCCGCCTCGGGCCGCAGGCCGACGCGCGAGAACAGCCACTGCACGCGCTCGCGCCGCTCGGCCGCGTCGTCCATGCCGAAATTGCGCAGCGGCTCGGCCACGATGTCGCCGGCCGTCAGGCGCGGGTTGAGCGAGGCATACGGGTCCTGGAAGATGATCTGCAGCTGGCGACGGCGCAGGCGCATCTCGTTCGCCGGGAGCGTCAGCAGCTCCTCGCCGTCGAGCCGCACCGAGCCTGCGCTGGGCTCGACCAGCCGCAGCACCGACTTGGCCGTGGTCGTCTTGCCGCAGCCGGATTCGCCGACCAGCGAGAGCGTCTCGCCGCGCGCGACCGAAAACGACACGCCGTCGACCGCCTGGATCGCCGGCTTCGCGGGCCGCAGCCAGCGCTTGGGAGAGATGTAGTGCTTGCGCAGATCGCGCACCTCGAGCAGCGGGGCCGCGGTCGTCATGCCATCACTCCGGCCGCATCGGCCCATTGTTCTTCGACGGCAAAGCAGGCCACCACATGGTCGCCGCCCTGCCGCACCAGCCGCGGCGTCTCCACGCGGCAGCGCTCGCGCGCATGGCCGCAGCGCGCCGCGAAGGCGCAGCCGCGTCCCAGCTCGTGCGCGGCCGGCACCAGCCCCGGAATCTCGGTGAGCCGCGTGCTCGCGGTGTTCAATCCGGGCATCGAGGCCATCAGCGCGCGCGTGTAGGGATGCAGCGGCCGGTCGAACAGGTCGATCACGTCGGCTTCTTCCACCTTGCGCCCCGCATACATCACGACCACGCGGTCGCAGCTCTCGGCCACCACGCCGAGGTCGTGCGTGATCATCACCACGCCCATGCCCAGCTCCTTCTGAAGCCGCTTGATGAGATCGAGGATCTGCGCCTGGATCGTCACGTCCAGCGCCGTCGTCGGCTCGTCGGCGATCAGCACCTCGGGGTTGCAGGCCAGGGCCAGCGCGATCATGACGCGCTGGCGCATGCCGCCCGAGAGTTGGTGCGGATACTCGTTCACGCGCCGCTCGGGCTCGGGAATCTGCACCAAGCGCAGCATCTCGACCGCGCGCTTCATCGCATCGGAGCGGCTGGCCTTCTGGTGCAGTTGCACCGTCTCGGCGATCTGCCGGCCCACGGTGAGCACCGGGTTCAGCGAGGTCATCGGCTCCTGGAAGATCATCGAGATGCGGTTGCCGCGGATCTGCCGCATCTCGCGCTCGCTGAGCTGCATCAGGTCGGTGCCGCGCAGCCGCACGGCGCCCATGTGGCGCCCGGGCGGCGTCGGCACCAGCCGCAGGATCGACAGCGCGGTCACGCTCTTGCCGCAGCCCGATTCGCCGACCACGCCGAGCGTGCGGCCTGCGCGCACGGTGTAGGAAACGCCGTCGACCGAGCGCACCACGCCCGCCAGCGTGTGGAAGTGGGTGCGCAGGTCGTCGACTTCGAGCAGCGGCTCGCCGGGGGCGAGCGCGGTGTGGGACATCGTGATCGTCATGGCGCTTCGCTCACAGTTGCCGCGCCAGGCGCGGGTCGAGCGCATCGCGCAGGCCGTCGCCGAGCAGGTTGATGGCCAGCACCGTGGCCGCCAGCAGCAGGCCCGGGTACAGGATGATGTGGAACGCCACCGCCACGAAGTTGCGGCCCTCGGCCATCATGTTGCCCCAGCTGGGTGTCTGCGCAGGCACGCCGACGCCGAGGAAGGACAGCGCCGCCTCGGTCAGCACCGCGGCGGCGGCCACGAAGGTCGACTGCACGATCAGCGGCGCCACCATGTTGGGCAGCACATGCCGCAGCAGGATCAGCGGCAGCCGCGTGCCGACCGCGTGCGCGGCCTCGACGTAGAGCTGCTCGCGCAAGGTGAGCGCGAGCGAGCGCACCAGCCGCACCACGCGCGGAATCTCGGGCACGGTGATGGCGACGATCACCGTCGTGAGACTGGCGCGCGTCACCGCCATGAGTGCAATGGCGAGCAGGATGCCGGGAATGGCCATCAGCCCGTCCATCACGCGCATCACCGGCCCGTCGGCCCAGCGCACGAAGCCCGCGAACAGGCCGGTCAGCACGCCGAAGAAGGTGGCCAGCAGCGCGACCGAGGCGCCGACGATCATCGACACCCGTCCGCCCCACACCGCGCGGCTGAACACGTCGCGGCCCAGCGCGTCGGTGCCGAACCAGTGCTCGGATGAGGGCGGCTGCATGCGCGCGAGCGGGTCGATGTCCTGCGGGTCGTGCGTGGTGATCCACGGCGCGGCGATGGAGATGGCGGCCACCGCGATCAGCAGCAGCGCGCCGATGATCAGCGTAGGGTGCTTGCGCACCCAGCGCCAGCGCGGCAGCACGAAGGGTGCTTCGGCGGCCTCCGGTGCCTCCGGGGTTGGCGCGTCGGCGTGGCGGAAGGGCAGGGCAGTGGACATGGAATGAAGGCCGGTTCAATCAATACTGGATGCGCGGGTCGAAGAGCCGGTAGCTCAGATCGATCAGCAGGTTGATCAGCACGTACACGCCGGCCGACAGCAGCAGCACGCTCTGGATCACGGGATAGTCATGGCGCTGTACCGAATCGATCACGAGTCGGCCCACGCCCGGAATGGCGAACACCGTCTCCGTCACCACCACGCCGCCGATCAGCAGTGCGATGCCCACGCCCACCGTGGTGGCGATGGGAATGGCCGCGTTGCGCAGCGCATGGCCCAGCACCGGCAGCACGCCGAGACCCTTGGCGCGCGCGGTGCGGATGTAGTCTTCATGCAGCACCTCGAGCACCGTGGCGCGCGTCATGCGCGTCACGAGCGCGATGTACACCAGCGCCAGGTTCACGCAGGGAAGCACCAGGCCGCGCAGCCAGTCGCCGGGGCTTTCCGAGAAATGCACATAGCCCTGGACCGGAAACCACGGCAGCTGGATCGCGAAAGCGTAGATCAGCAGGTAGCCGACCAGGAACACCGGCACCGAGAAGGCGAGCACCGCGAACAGCATCACCAGCCGGTCGATCCAGCTGCCCGCGCGATAGGCCGCGAGCGTGCCCAGCGGCACGGCCACCACCAGCGTGATCGCCATGGTCAGCACTGCGATCGATACCGTGGGCTCCAGCCGCTGACCCAGCAGCTGCGTCACCGGCACCTGCGTGAAGATCGAGGTGCCGAGGTCGCCGGTGAAGAGCTTGCCCAGCCAGATCGCGAACTGCTGCCACAGCGGCAGATTCAGGCCCAGCGCGGCGCGCAGTTTCTCGATGTCTTCGACGGAGGCGAGGTCGCCGGCGATCAGCGCGGCCGGGTCGCCGGGCGACAGGTGAATCAGCAGGAACACCACCACGGCCACCACCGCCATGACGGGCAGCGTCGAGAGAAATCGCCTGAGAATGTAGCCCATGATAAAGCAGCGTGGTGCCGGTTACTTGTCCAGCACCCAGACCGTCGGCATGCCGGCCCAGAGCTTGTCGGTGCCCTTGAGGCTGGCGCGCGCGGCATACGCGGACGAATACTGGCCCGCGTTGATGTACGGCACCGCCTCGTAGGCGCGGGCCTGGAAGGCGTCGAGCACTTCCTTGCGCTTGGCCGGCACCGTTTCCTTGAGCCAGGCGCTGCGCAGTTCGTCGAGCGGCTTGTCGCAGGGCCAGCCGGGCAGGCTGTTGCCGCAGGCCGCGCTCAGGTAGGCGTTGGTGATCGGTGAGTTGACGTCGAACTCGCCGGCCACGGTGACGTACATGTTCCAGCCGCCGGCCTCCGGTGCGTCGCGCTTGGCGCGGCGTGCGCCGATGGAAGCCCAGTCCATCGTCTGCGCGTCGACGTTCATGCCGATGCTGCGCATGGTTTGCGCGGCCATCAGCGCCTCGGCGTTGAGGTAGGTGACGTCGCTCGGCACCAGGAGCGTGACCTTCTCGCCCTTGTAGCCGGCGTCTGCGAGCATTTTCCTGGCCTTGGCCACGTCGGCCTTGCGGTAGGGCTCGGCGCCCGCGGCAGTCTCGTTGGGGCTGCCGCAGATGAAGAAGGTCTGGCAGTAGCTCATGCGCATGTCGAGCGGATAGCCCATGGCCGCGACGATGCGTTCCTGGCTCACGGCCTGCAGCAGCGCCTGGCGCACCTTCGGGTTGTCGAAGGGCGGCAGCAGGTGGTTCATCACCAGGAAGCCCTGGTAGGTGCCGCCGGAGCCGATCTTCACGCTCGGGTCGGTGCGCAAGGGGGCAATGTAGTCGGGCGGCACCTGCTCCACCAGGTCGACCTCGCCGCGCTTGAGTGCCGCGATGGCGCTGTTGGCATCGGGCAGGTAAAGCCATTCCACGCGGTCGAAGGTGGTCTTCTTGCTGCCGGCCAGGCCGCTCGGCGGTTCGCTGCGCGGCACGTAGTTGGGGTTGCGCACGAACACCGTCTTGTTGCCCGGCACCCACTCGTCGCGCTTGAAGATGAAGGGGCCGGAGCCGATCACCTCGGGCAGCGGCGCGGTCGCGGACATCTTGGCCAGCCGCTCCGGCAGGATCACCGGCGGAAAGCTGGAGGGCTTGGCCAGCCCGTCGAGCACCAGGCCGAAGGGCTCGGTGAGCGTGAGCGTGAAGGTACGGGCATCGACTGCCTTCCACTCGGCGCCACCCGCCACCATGGCGCGGCCGATGCTGTCGCGCGCGGCCCAGCGCTGCAGCGAGGCGATGGCGTCGGCCGAGGTCACGGCGCTGCCGTCGGAAAACTTCAGACCCGGGCGCAGCGTGAAGCTCCACTGCTTGCTGTCCTTGGAGCTCGTGTACTTCTCGACCATCTGCGGCTGCGGCTTGCCGTTCGCGTCCTGCGCGAAAAGCGTGTCGTAGACCATGTAGCCGAAGTTGCGCGAGATGTAGGCCGTGGTAAAGGTCGGGTCGAGGATCTTCAGGTCGGCATGCGCCACCACCTTCAGCGTCTTGGGCGGCGTCTGGGCGAGCGCCGGCAGGCACGCGGCTGAAAGCGCCAGGGTGGCAAGGGCTGCGAGCGTTCGTCGTTTCATCGTCGGTTCTCCGGTAAGGGCTGAAAGAAAATGGGCAAGCCTGGGGGTCATGCGGTGATCGGCCACTTGGGCAGGCGGGCCTTGCGATACGGCAGCGTGGTGAGGTCCAGCGTCACGGCGCCCGGCGCGCCCGCATAGATCACATGCTTTGCGACCTTGGCGTACGACGCATAGAAATGCTGCGACGACTTCACGACGATGATCTTCTTGGCCGCCAGGTCGCAGCCCAGCTGCGTGAACAGGTCGGTGCCCATCGCCTGGTTGCGCAGCGTGATCAGCACGATCTCGATGCCGTCGGCCTCGACCAGCGCGCTGTCGCCCATCAGCGTGGGCGTTCCCGCCAGGCCGGTCATGACCAGGTCGTGCTGCAGCGCCTTCACGGTGCAATCGAGGTCCATCGGGTCGCCCGACAGCGGGCTGATCTTGCCGCCGATGCGCATCGCGAGCTTCGCGCCCACGCCCGCGTCGAAGGCGATGCGCACTGCGATCGGGTCCCACATCGGGCCGATGGCCGCGTTCCGAATGCCGCGCTCGACCATGCGGCGCAGGATGAAGGTCGAATCACTGGCCGCGCCGCCGCCCGGGTTGTCGGCACCGTCGGACAGCACCACGGGGCCGCCGTCGAAGGCCAGCGCCTCGTCGAGCGAGGCGTCGATGCTCGGATAGTGGACCGTGAGCCCGTCGCGCATGGCGATCAGCTCGTCGGCGAGCTGGCGTGCCAGCGCGTCGGCCTTGGCCTGGTCGCCGTCGGCGTAGACCAGCACCTTGGTGCCCATCTCGGACACGTCGCCCCATGAGAAGCCGTGCGTCAACGAGACCGACAGCACGCCGTCCTTGCCCTCGAGCGACTGCATGCGCTCGACGAAGCCGCGCGCCGGCTCGCGCGAGGTGTGGACCGTGACGATCATGTCGCAGTCGACCACCGCGGCCACCGGCCTGACCTTGCCTTCGACGGTGGCGGCGCAGATGTCGACCAGCTCCAGCCCGCGCTCGAGCACGTCGGTGTGCGGGTACTCCTTGAAGGAGATCATCACGTCGGCGTTGGCGACCATCTCGGGCGTGAGGTGGTTGTGCGGATCGAGCTCCGCGCCGATCACCACGCCGGGCCCGACGATCTGCCGCACGCGCGCCAGCAGGTCGCCTTCGCAGTCGTCATAGCCGTCGGCCACCATCGCGCCGTGCAGGCCGAGCAGCACCATGTCGACCGGCAGCACCGCGCGCAGGTCGTTCAGCAGTTCGTCGCGCAGCGTCTCGTAGGCGTGGCGCGTGGTCGTGCCGCTGGGCTGCGCGCCGGCGACCATGCCCTCGAACAGTTGCCATCCCTTGTCGGCGCCGCGCATGCGCGCGGCCCACAGCGGGCCCGAGAACAGCGTCATCGCATCGGGATGCTTGCCGGCGGCGAAGTAGCCGCGGTCCTTGAAGGAGGCGAGGCTGGTCGGCATCGGGCCGAAGGTGTTGGTTTCGGTGGCGAGGGAGGCACTGAAGACACGCATGGGTGGGTTCTCGTTGAGGTAGGAGGGCGGTTGTTCTTGCCCGGCGATCAGGCGGTGGCCGCGCGCAGCCGCTGCGGGCCCAGCATCTCGGCCGTGAGCCCGAAGGCCGCGATGCGCTCGGGCAGCGGCAACCCGCGTGCCAGCGCGGCGCAGGCCTCGCCCATGGCGGCCGAGGTCTGGATGCCGTAGCCGCCTTGCGCCGCAACCCAGAAGAAGCCGGGCGCCCCAGGCTCGAAGCCGCCGACGAGGTCGCCGTCGGCCACGAAGGAACGCAGCCCGGCCCAGGTGCGCGTGGGGCGGCGGATGGCGAGCGTGGTCGCTTCCTCGATGCGGTGCACGGCGATGGCGATGTCGAGCTCCTCGGGCTGCACATCCTGCGGCTCGGTGGGGTCGGCGTTGGCCGGCGAACCGAGCAGCATGCCGGCGTCGGGCTTGATGTACCAGCCTTCGTCGGCGCCGAAGACCATGGGCCAGTGCGCGACGCTCTCGCCCTCGGGCGGCGCGAAGATGAAGGCCGAGCGCCGGCGCGGCTCGATGCCCAGCGGCTGCACGCCCGCCATTCGGGCGATGTCGTCGACCCAGGCGCCGGCCGCGTTGAGCACCACCGGTGCCTCGTACACGGCGCCGCCGGCCTGCACGCGCCAGCGGTCGCCGACGCGTTCGATGGCCGTCACGTCCGCATTGCACACCAGCTTGCCGCCGGCCTGCCGCATGCCGCGCAGGTAGCCCTGGTGGATGGCGTGCACGTCCATGTCGGCCGCATCGGGTTCGTACACCGCGCCCAGCACCTGTTCGGGCCGCAGCGCCGGCACCATCTCGCGCGCCTGTTCGCCGCTCAGCCGCGACGCGCCGATGTTCATGGCGCGCAGCACCTCCCAGTGGGCTTCGAGCTCGGCCATGTGCTCCTTGCCCGCGACCATCATGGCCCCGCGCGGCGTGAGCAGCGGATGCTCCGTGAAGCCCGCGGGCGGGTCTTCGAGGAAGGCGCGGCTGGCCATCGTGAGGGCGCGCACCTGCGGCGTGCCGTAGCTTTCCATGAAGAGGGCGGCGGAGCGGCCGGTGGAGTGGTAGCCGGGCTGCGATTCGCGTTCGAGCAGGATCACGCGGGCGTGGGGCGCGAGCCAGTGGGCCACCGAGGCCCCGGCGATGCCGCCGCCAATCACGAGGTAGTCGGCCACGAAGGGCGCTGGGGTGCTGGTACTCATCGGCGGAAAGTGTAGGTAGAAATTTGCGGATACGCAAATTGATTCACCGCTATCAAGGGAAAACCATGGGCACCGAATCGGTGAAATTTGCGTCAACGCAATTTGCGTATACGCAACTTCCGGGCCCGCGTCACGCGGGTCGGCATGGATGGCGTGACGCCGGGCTGGCAGAATCTCCCTGCATCACAAGAGAAAGCCACGCGTGAATCCACACACAGGGACCAAGCCGGGGACGAAGCCGAAGGAAGAGCCGCCCAAGCTGGACCGCACCACTTTCGGGCATCGACTGCGCACTGCGCGCAAGCGCTTCGGCTGGACGCTGGCGCAACTGGCCGAGCGCTCTGGCGTGTCGATCACCACCATCTCGCGCGCCGAACGCGGCCAGCTCGCGCTGGGCTACGAGAACTTCACCGCGCTGGGCCGTGCGCTCGAGATGGACATGAATGCGATGTTCGCGGGGGCCGGCGTCAAGCCCGCGCAGCTCGAAGGGCCGGTGGTCACGCGCGCGGGCAAGGGCGTGGTGTACCGCGGACTCTCGATCGCCTACGAGTTCCTCGGCACCACGGCGGCCGGAAAGCAGATGAGCCCCGTCGTCGGCACGGTGCATGCACGCCGCATTCACGGCCCCGAGGACTTCGTGCGGCATGCGGGCGAGGAGTTCGCCTATGTGCTGTCGGGCGAGATCGAGGTGCACTTCGAGAACGGCGAGGTGGTGCACCTGGCGCGCGGCGACTCGCTGTACTTCGACAGCCGTCTCGGCCATGCCTACGTGAGCGTGAGCCGCCAGCTCGCGAAGATCGTGGGCATGACCTCGAGCGAGAGCGGCCTGATGCGCTCCGCGCGCGACGGCGACGAGCGCATGGCGCCCATGGTGAAGACTGCGCGCAAGCCTGCCGCAAGGAAAAGCGCCAAGACCGCGAAGGCCGGAAAGAGCGCTTAGCCCGCGCCATCGACGCCGTCGAAGGCTGATGGCGGCGGCAAGTCGCAAGTCGAGTGGAAGACATAGGGCCGTACGCATACGCCAATGTCTGTTCCTCCGTGCAAACGCAACTAGACGTTGAGCGTGCCGTGTCAAAGCGGACCGGCAATTCGAGACACCAACTCATTGTGTCGAGCGAGAGGTAAGAAGATCTTCTTATTTCCCTCGATGTGCGTGTTTATTTGGCAATTGAATGGCGGCTTGCGCGGTGAATTTCTTCGAAAGAAAAAGAGAGATATTGCACGAATTCCACACGAATCTGATGTCGTCGCGTGGACTTGCATTCCTACAATAATCAGTCAAGAAAAACCGTTCCTCTGCCCCGAGAGGCAGCCGACGGATGTGCGCAAGGCATCGGTGGGCGAATAGCTCCCGAGGTGCGCAGCGCCAAGAAAATCACCGGCCTTTCTTGACAGAATTTTTGTCAATCTTGACTCGCTTATACGAAGAAATAATTCGTCCAGGCTGAGCAATTCAGGGTGGTGGTGCTTTCGGATCGACGCGGCGATTTCGCATATCCCGCGTCCTTCGGCGCATCAATAAGAACAATGACTTTTCCTTTCCGCGGGCGTGCGTCGCCCAAAGCGGCTGTTTGCCGCGTTCCGAAACTCTCGGCTTCCATCCTCTCGCCCCTTTTGCTGACGGGCGTTGCCGCCGCGTTCGCGGCTCATGCGCAAGTCGCCTCGACGCCCAGGCCGATCATCGAGGAGCAACGCCAGCTAGAGCGCGAACGCGCGTTGCGCGAGCAGCAGGAACGCACGGTCGACACTCGGCCGAAGCCCGCGGTCATCGATGCGCAAACCTTGGCGGAGGACGAGAGGCCGTGCTTTCGCATCGATCGGCTGGTGCTCTCGGGCGAACTTGCAGACGATTTCCAATGGGCGCTGGATGCCGCAGCGAGATCGGGTGAAACAGCCGACGACTGGCAGGGTCGCTGCCTCGGCACCGCAGGCGTCAACGTCATCCTCGCGCGCGTGCAACAGGCCGTGATCGCCCGAGGCTATGTCACCACACGCGTGCTCGTCGGCCCGCAAGACCTTGCCGCCGGCACATTGGTCCTGACGCTGGTCCCCAGTCGCATTGCAGCGATCCGCTTCAAGGATCGGGAAGAAGGCAAGGACAAGACTTCCACCAGCCTGCGCGGCGCCATTCCGGCGCAAGTGGGCCGTCTCGTCAACCTGCGCGACATCGAACAGGGCCTGGAAAACCTCAAGCGCCTGCCCACCGCTGACGCCGACATCCAGATCGAGGCTTCCACTGCGCCAGGCGCGCGGCCGGGCGACAGCGACCTGGTGGTCGCGTACACGCGCAAACGCCCACTGCGCGCGACCCTGAGCCTGGACGACGGTGGAACGGATGCCACCGGCAAGACACAGGCCGGTGCAACCGTCGCGTGGGATGGCCCGCTTGGGCTGAACGACCTCTTCTATGTCAGCCTGAATCACGATGTCTTCAACCATCAGGGGCAGGGCACGGCCGGACAGACGGTGCACTACTCTGTGCCGTACGGCTACTGGCTGCTGAGCGCGACGGTATCGCAGAACGACTACCACCAGTCCGTGGCCGGCCTGGGCCAGAACTACGTCTACAGCGGCGAGTCGAGCAACGCCGAGGTCAAGCTCGCGAGGCTGATCTACAGGGATGCCTCGCGCAAGACGACGACAGCGCTTCGGGCATGGCGCCGGGCTTCGCACAACTTCGTCGACGACACCGAGATCGACGTCCAGCGGCGCGTCGTGGGTGGCTGGGAGGCCAGCGCGAATCACCGCGAGTTCATCGGCGAAGCGACGCTGGACGGAACCCTGGCGTACCGCCGCGGAACGGGCGCGTTCGGATCGAAGGAAGCGCCCGAAGAAGCTTTCGGCGACGGCACCTCGCGCATGGAACTGTTCACGGCCGAGGCCAGCCTGAACGCGCCTTTCAAGCTCGCGGGCGAGCAGTTCCGCTACAGCGGACTCTGGCGCGCGCAGTGGAACGGAACGCCCCTCACGCCGCAGGACCGCTTCGCCATCGGCGGGCGCTACACGGTACGCGGCTTCGATGGCGAGAACAGCTTGCTGGGCGAGCGCGGCTGGCTCATCCGCAATGACCTTGGCTGGGCACTCGGCCGAAGCGGCGCCGAACTCTATGCCGGCGTGGACTACGGACATGTCGGAGGTCTTTCGGTCGAGTTCCAGGTCGGCAACGAGCTGGCGGGCGCCGTCGTCGGCATTCGCGGCGTCTTCCAGGGCCTGAACTATGACGTCTTCGTCGGCGCGCCCATCAGCAAGCCCGAGGGCTTTCGCACCGCGAAGGTCACTGCCGGCTTCAGCCTGAGCTACAACTTCTGAACCCGAGAACAAGATGAACAAGCTGCGATACAGGGTGATTTTCAGCGCCGCGAGAGGGATGCTGGTGGCGGTTCAAGAGACCGCGCGCAGTGCCGGCAAGGCGGCTGGGACGACGGTCGGGGCGGTCGGTGTCACGGCAGCCGCGCTGCTGGCCCTCACGCCCGCGCATGCCCAGATCGCAGCCGATCCGAACGCTCCGGGCAACCAGCGCCCGACCGTATTGGCCGCGCCCAACGGGGTGCCGGTCGTGAACATCGTCACGCCCTCGGCAGCCGGGGTATCGCGCAACGTGTATCGGCAGTTCGACGTCAACGCCCAAGGCGCGATCCTCAACAACTCCCGCACGGCCGTGCAGTCGCAACTCGGCGGCTACATCGGTGCCAATCCATGGCTGGCGAGCGGCTCCGCGCGCGTCATCCTCAACGAAGTCAACAGTTCGTCGCCGAGCTACTTGCGTGGTTACGTGGAGGTCGCGGGACCGAAGGCCGAGGTGATCATCGCGAACCCTTCGGGCATCCAGGTCCAGGGCGGTGGCTTCATCAACGCGAACCGCGTCACGCTGACGACCGGTGTGCCGCAGCTCAACGTCTACGGCGGCATCGAGAGCTATCGCGTGAGCGGCGGGTCCATCGACGTGAGCGGCAGCGGCCTTGACGCCAGTGGGACCGAATTCGCAGCGTTGTATGCGCGCATGGTCTCGATCAACGCTGGCGTCTGGGGCGGCGGAGAGCTGCGCGTCGTGACGGGCGCGAACCAGGTGAGCGCCGATGGGGCGCCGGGCGTCGCCGCCAACGTCGTGCCGATGGCGGGCAGCGGGCCCACCCCGCCGATCGCTTTCGACTCCGGCGCCTTGGGCGGCATGTACGCGCAAAAGATCTGGATCATGGGGACCGAGGCGGGCGTCGGCGCCCGCAACGCCGGCACCATCCAGACCGGCGCGGGTGACGCCAGGCTGATGGGCCTGGGCGAACTGACCGTGACGGCCTCCGGGCGGATCGAGAACACCGGCACGATCCAGGCTGCGGGCGCTGCGGTCATCACGGCGCCCACTTTCGTGAACAGCGGGACGGTGGTGGCCGCCGGCACGACGAAGATCGCCACGCAAGGCGACCTGGCCAACGCGGGCGGCACCATCGAGGGCCAGCGCATCGAGTTGGCGAGCGTGGCCGGCGATGTGAACAATGCCGGAACGATCCGGCAGACAAGCATGGTCGGGCTCGCGCTCGCAGCACCGACGCTCGTCAATACCAACGGCGGCACCATCGGCTACGAGCCCGTCGCCGATTCTTCTGGCGCGGGCGCGGGAGGCGGCTCCAGCGCGGGTAGTTCCGGCGCGGGGGCCGGCACGGGCGATGCGGGAGCGGGTTCGGGCACGGGGGGTTCCGCAGACCCGGGCGCTGGTGCCGGTGGCACGGCAGTCACGCCAGTGGCGCCGATCGCGCCCGGCCTCATCACCGCGGCCGGCACGATCCGAAACGACGGCGGTCGTGTCTATGCCGGCGGACCGATCGAACTGCAGACGCCCAACGTCTCGAACGCGGGCGGCAAGCTCGAAGTCTCCAGCCTCGCGGTCTCCGGTCCCACCTTCAGCAATGCAGGGGGCACGCTCCACGTCGCGAACGGTTTCAGTGCCAACGTTGCGAGCTTCGAAAACAGCGGCGGCCAGCTGAATGCCGGCAGTCTCGACATCACGACCACGGGCGACCTGCTCAATCAGGACGGAACGCTCGCCAGCAATGGCAACGCCAATCTGCAGGTCGGCGGCATGGTGAAAAACCAGCGCGGCACGATCTCCGCGACCGGCGCGCTCGATGCGCGTGTCGCGGGCGCGATTCAAAACGTCTCGGGCTCGCTGCTTGCCAACCAGGCCGTCTCGATCCAGGGCCGCTCCTTCGACAACACGCTCGGAACCGTGGCCTCCGCAACGGCGGGCACGTCGCTTTCGGTCACGGACGCGCTGACGAACTCGGGCCAGATCAGCGGCGCGACCGACCTGGTCGCACGCGCCGGCTCGCTGTCCAACACCGGCTCGCTGCGCGCGGGCAATGATGCAAGCATCGTTGTGGCGAACACCCTGACCAACGATGGCAGCATCACGGCTGGACGAAACGTCGTCGTCAGTGCCGCCACCCTGCATGGCGGGCGCACCGGTGTCCTCGGCGCGGGCATCCAGGCCGATGGGAGCCCCGGAGCGACCGGCGATCTGAACGTCACGGCGACCGGTGCCCTGGTGGCCCAGGGCTCGAACCTCGCGGCCGGCCAGGCGACGCTCCAGGGCGTGAGCGTCGATCTCTCGGGCAGCCAGACCGGCGCCGCGAACATCGCGATCACCGCCACGCAGGGCGACGTGACGACCAGCGGCGCCACCGTCGCCACGGCCGGTACGCTCGGCATCCGCGCCGACAGCCAAGGCGCACAGACCTTGGTCAACCAGGGCGGAAAGCTCAATGCCGGCCAACTGGACCTGCACGCCTCGAACATCGCCAACACGGGCGGCGGCGAGATCGTCCAGACCGGCACGGGCGCCACCACCATCGCCGTCAGCGGCTCGCTGAGCAACGCCGGCGGGCGTATCGCGAGCAATGGGCAGGACCTGACCCTGAAGGCCACGACCTTGACCAACACCGCTGGCAAGATCGAGCACGCCGGCACGGGAGCCTTGAACATTCAGGCCATCAGCTTGAATGGCGCCAACGGCCAGATCACCAGCAATGGCGCGTTGGTGGCCGCAGTCACCGGCCACTTCAATCAGGACGGTGGCACGACCACCGCCAAGCAGATCACCATCGACGCCGGATCGCTCGGCAACCGGGCCGGAACGATCGTCCAGACCGGGACCGATGCCACGCGCATTGCCGTTGTCGGGGGGCTCGACAACAGCGCTCAAGGCACCATCGCGAGCAACGGCGCCACCGCGATCACGGCCGGCAGCTTGATCAACCAGGCCGGCTCGATCCGCACAGCCGGAACTTCCGATCTGAGCATCCGCACGGGCGGTCTGCTCGACAACAGCGCCCAGGGCGAGATCGGCGCGGGCGGCAATGTCGCACTGGGCGCCGGCAGCTTCGTGAACGACACGGGCCGCGTGACCGCCGTGAGCGACCTCACGGCGACCGTTGTGGGTGCCGCGTCCAATGTGGGCGGCACGCTGGCCGCGAATGGCGACACGTCGATTTCGGCCGCGAGCCTGGACAGCACGCGCGGCACGGTCGCCGCCGTCCAGGGTGATCTGCGCGTCACGACCGCTGGCGCCACGCTCAACAGCGGCGGCACGATGCAGGCAGGTGGCAACGTCGCGCTGGTCAACGGCGGCTTCGAGAACTCGGCGGGCAAGGTCTTCGGCAATGCGCTGTCGATCGACACGCGCGGCCACACGCTCACGAACGCGAAAGGGACGCTGGCCGCCACGACCACGGTGGCCGTGAGCTCGGGTGCGCTCGTCAATGACGCCGGCCTGATCCAGTCGGGCGGCGCCATGACCGTGAGCACGAGCGGCCAGTTCCTGAGCAATACCAACGCCGCTGGCTATGCAGGCGGCCAGGGCGGCATCACCAGCGCCGGCACGCTCGACCTTGCCACCGGCTCGCTAAGCAATGCGGGCGGTTATGTCGGATCGAAAGGCGCGCTGACCGCCAATACGGGGGACTTCTCGAACATTGGCGGCGGTATCGTCTTCAGTCAGTCGAGCGTTGCCGTGGACACCCATGGCGCGACCTACGACAACACCGGCGGCGAGACCCAGGCGGTGGGCGACTTGAGCGTGAACGCCGGCACCGTCCGGAATGCCGGTGGCCTGCTGCGTTCGGGCGCCACGACGACGCTCAACGCGGGCACGATCCTCAACACCGGCACACAGGGCACTGGCCAGGGCATCGAAGGCCGGAACGTTGCGCTCAACGTCGGCAATCTCGACAACACCTCGGGCGCTGTCCGGTCCGATGTCCAAACGACCATCACGAGCGGCGGCAGCGTCAATAACACGAACGGCTTGATATCCGCTGGCGATACGCTGCGCATCGTCGATCCGAACGCCGCCAATCCGACCGCCAAGACCCTCGGCATCGTGAACACCGGTGGTGTCCTCACAGCGAACAAGACCCTCCAGCTCGACGCCGCCACTTTCAGCGCCGACGGCACCGTCATCTCGGGCAAGGACCTCAGCATCGCGCTCACGCAGGACATCGTGAACAACGGAGAGGTCAGCGCCAATGGCGACCTCACGTACAAGACGACGGGCAACTTGACGAACAACGGCAAGCTGCTCGCGGGAGGCACCCTGACCGCTGGCGGCAACGTGGTGGAGAACACCGTCAACGCCGAGATGAGTGGCGCCGACACGATCATCCAGGCCGGGACGCTCAACAACCGGGGCCTGATCGACAGCCACGGCCAGACGCGAATCGACGCAGGAACCGTCAACAACATCGGAACCGGCCGCATCTATGGCGATGCCGTCGCCATCGGCGCGGGCACGCTGAACAACGTCGCCGAGACCGTCGGGGGCGCGACCTCCGCCGCCACCATCGCGGCGCGCTCCACGCTGGACATTGGCTCCAGCACCATCAACAACCTCGACGGCGCGCTGATCTTCAGCGCCGGCGACATGTTCATCGGCGGCGCGCTCGATGCCAACGGCTACGCCACGGGCAAGGGCAGCGTGCTCAACAACCTGAGCGCTTCCATCGAGTCCCTGAGCGACATGTCGATCGCCATGGCCAACGTCAACAACCTCGACACCCACTTGCAAGTGGTGCAGGAAACCAGGTCGGAGGACAAGACCCACCTGACCACCCTCGATGGCAAGAGCTGGAGCAAGGCCGACACGCGGGGCGACCCCTTCACGGGCCAGGTGTGGCACCGCAATGCCGACGGCTCCGAGACGCTGGTCGGCATCGGCTACCTCGACTGGCAGATCACCGAGACCACGACCCGCGACGTCGCCACCAACGTTGCAGCCGCGCGGCTGGTGGCCGGCGGCAACATGGACATCGACGGGCATCTGCTGAACCGGGACAGCAAGGTCACCGCCGGTGGTTCGCTCACTGCCACCAGCGTGGACAACAGGGCGACTCAGGGCCAGTCCTCCACCAGCTACAGCGGCATGGCCACGGGCTACGACGGCGCTGGCGTCGCCTTTTACCCGATGACGCCCTATTCGGACCCGCCGAAGACCATCGACATCGGCAGCTTCGAGTACACACCGAACACCCATGCCACGGCTGGCTACAACCCCGGTTCGGCGAGCGGGGTCAACGGACCGGGCGGCTCCGCGAGTCAGGCCGGCGGCGTTTCGGGCGGCGGCGGCCCGGGCGCAGTGATCGAGGTGGCTTCGGCCGTGAAGGGCTCGGCATCGGCAGGCGGAAGCGGCGCGGGAACGGCGGACGCGGCCGATGCCCATGGCACAGCGGGCAGCACACGCGACACCCCCATGGTCGTGCGGACCCGCACGCCGGATACCCGCGTGCCGAGCGCCAGCCTGTTCCAGACGAAGCCCGGCGCCGGCAACTACCTCGTCGAAACCGATCCGCGTTTCGCGAACTACCGCAACTGGCTTGGCAGCGACTATCTTCTCAACGCGATGGGCTTCGACGCCAACAGCGTGCAGAAGCGCCTGGGCGATGGCTTCTACGAGCAGAAACTGATCCGCGAGCAGGTGGCCCAGCTCACCGGCTACCGCTATCTGGATGGCTACTCCAGCGACGAGGAACAGTACACGGCGCTCATGAACGCGGGCGTGACCTTCGCGCAGAAGTACCACCTGACGCCGGGCATTGCGCTCACGGCCGAGCAGATGGCGCAACTCACGAGCGACATCGTGTGGCTGGTCGAGCAGACGGTGACGTTGCCGGATGGCAGCACGCAGAAGGTGCTGGCGCCGCAAGTCTATGTGCGCGTCCAGCCCGGGGACATCGATGGCCACGGAGCGCTGATGTCGGCTGAGCGCACGACCATCAAGAACAAGCCCGGCGAAGGAGACTTCACCAACAGCGGCACCGTCGCGGGTCGTCAGCTGGTGTCCATCACCGCCGACAACGTCAACAACCTGGGCGGGCGGATCTCGGGCGGCAACGTGGCGCTGGACGCCCGGGCCGACATCAATGTCATCGGCGGCACGGTCGACGCACGCGACTCGCTGGCCCTGGTCGCCGGCAATGACATCAACGTCCGCACCACGACCAGCAGCACCCAGGGCGCCCTGTCGAGCGCCACGAGCATCGACCGCATCGCGGGCTTGTACGTCTCCAATCCGAACGGCGTGCTGGTCGCAAGCGCGGGCAACGATGTCAACGTGGTCGGTGGCATCCTTGCCAACACCGGCGAAGGCAGCCGGACCCTCGTCAACGCAGGGCGCGACATCAACCTGGGTACGGTGACCGAATCCAGCGCGCGCACCTCGATCACCGACAGCCGCAACTTCTACGCCGAATCCAAGACCCAGGAGATCGGCAGCCAGATCGTGGGTGGTGGCAACGTCACCCTCAGCGCGACGAACGACATCAACGCCCGCGCCGCCGGCGTGGCCGCGAAGGGCACGCTGGCCGTGATCGCGGGCAACGATGTGAACATCAGCGAGGGCCGCGCCACCAACTCCACAGGCTTCGCATCGCACCAGGAGAAGAAGTCCACCTTCTCGAAGAGCACATCGACCCAGGTCAGCGCCGAATCGACGAACACCTCGGTCGGCAGCAGCTTCAGCGGCGCCAATGTGGTCGTCTCGGCCGGCAACGACATCGCGATCCGCGGCAGCAACGTCACGGCGCAGGACCAACTCTCCCTGAGCGCCGGACGCGATGTCCGCATCGAGAGCGCCCAGGACCAGGCCAGCGGCAGCTATTACTCGGCGGCCAGCAAGAAGGGTTTCTCGGCCAGCTTCGAGAGCGGCATCGGCTACAGCAGCGGGTCGGGCAACCACATGCAGGCCGGCAGCAGCACCACCCAGGTGGGCAGCACCGTCAGCGGCGGCAACGTCAGCATCGATGCCGGACGCGACGTCCAGGTGATCGCCAGCAACGTGCTGGCCGACAAGAGCATTGCGCTGTCGGCCGGACGCAACATCGACATCCTCGCGGCCCAGGACACCCAAAGCTCCAGCAGCGCGGGTAGCAGCCAGAACAAGGGCGTGGGCATCGTGCCCGGCCTCGCACCGCGACAGACCGCCTATTCGAACGTGCGCGGCTCGGAGAACGGCACCGGCGAATCCAGTACGGCCGTCACCAGCCTGCTGAGCGCCAATGGCGGCAACCTGACCATGGTCGCCGGCCTGGACTCGAAGTACGCCGGAACGGGCCAGGGCAACATCACCACCGAAGGCGCGGACCTGCTCGCCAAGAACAAGGTCACGCTGTCGGGCAACGCGGTCAACCTCAACGCCGCGACCTCCACGGGCCAGAGCACGCACAGCGCCGAGTCGAAGAGTCACACCATCGGCGCGGCGCTGAGCGGCACCGTGGGCAGCGTCATCACGCGCGCCTACGACATGGCGAAGGAAGCCGAGCACACCGAGGACAGTCGCCTGAAGGGCGCACTGGAGCTGAAGGCCGGTTACGACGCCTACAAGCTCGCGACCGATGGCGCACTGCAAAACGGCATCCAGGGACTGGGCGCAGCCGGCACGAACGGCGACCCCGCCGGATCGGCCTTCGGCGTGAGCATCAGCGAACAGCGCAGCAAGCAACGCTCGATGAGCGCCGAGGCCTTCACCCAGCAGCGGGGCACCAACATCCAGGCCGGCAGCATCGACATCACCGCGCGCGAGACCGACATCAACATGCAGGGCGCCAAGCTCCAGGCGCAGGACATCAGCCTGGATGCGAAGCGCGACATCAACCTGCTTGCGGCCCAGAACACCGCGGCGACTGCGAGCAACAGCTCCGGTCGCTCGATGGGCGGCGGCGTCACCTTCGGCTTCGGCTCGCAGAACGGCATCAGCTTCCAGGGCAACATCGGCAGCAACCAGGGCAAGGCCAACGGCAGCGAAGTTCGCTATGACAACACGCTGGTCACCGCCACCGGCAGCCTGAAGCTCAAGAGCGGCAACGACACGAACCTGAAAGGCGCGCAACTGGCGGGCGAGAGCGTCAAGCTGGACGTCGGCGGCAACCTCAACATCGAGAGCCTGCAGGACCAGACGAACTACGCGAGCAAGCAGACCAGCAGCGGCCTGGACGTGAGCATCTGCGTGCCGCCGATCTGCTTCGGGGAGTTCGTCACCGCGACGGCCAACTATTCGAAGCAGAAGGTCGATCACAACTACCAGAGCGCGACCGGACAGAGCGGCATCGCGGCGGGCGACGGTGGCTTCGATGTGACCGTCAAGGGCAACACCGACCTCAAGGGCGGTGCGATCACGAGCACGGCCACGGAGGACAAGAACAGCTTCACCACCGGCAGCCTGACCACCAGTGATCTGGAAAACCGGCAGAACACGAACTCCAGCAGCCAGTCGCTGAGTTTGAGCTACAGCTCGGGTGGCAATGCTTACACGCAAGGCACGAGCCTTGGAGCCAACGCGGCCCGGAGCGCGAGCAACACGGCGTTGTCGAACCTCAACGGCGGCAAGGGCCTGCCGGGGAACAACAGCCAGTCGAGCCAGACGCAGAGCGTGATCAGCCCGGGCAACATCAAGATCACGGGCACGGGCAACAAGGAGATCGACGACAAGAGCAATGCCAATGTGGCGACGCTGACGTCCAGGGACGCGGAGACGGCCAATGGGGCGCTGGTCAACACGCTGACCTTGCAGCAAGCCAAGGAGATCCCGAGGTTGCAGCAGGAGGCGCAGGACCGGCAGCGGGCCGCACAACTGGTGGGCAGCGTCGTGGACAACGTGATCGGGGATGTCTCGGCCAAGGCGGGCTGGCCCGATGGCAGCCCGGAGAAGATCGCGCTGCATGGCCTCGCGGGCATCGTGCAGGCCAAGATCGGCGACGGCAGCGCGCTCGCGGGCGCGGCGGCCGGTATGTTGAACGAGGCGCTGCTGCCCGTGATGGCGGACTACCTGGAGAGTCAGGGCATCCCGCGTGGCAGCGCGGAGTTCGCCTCGCTGTTGACGGCGGGCTCGACGCTGGTTGGGGCTGCCGTGGGTGCAGCGTCAGGCGATGCGGGGATGGGAGCGACGGTGGCGACCAACGCCACGGTCAACAACTACCTCAAGCATGACGAGATCGAAAAGAAGCTCGTTGCAGAGCAGCAATGCTCGGCTGGAAACGCGGAGGCCTGCGGGACCGTGCGGGAACTGGATGCGCTGAGCGCGCAGCGTGACCGCGATCTGGCCAGTGCTTGCGCCAGCCCATCGAGCGATGCTTGTCGATCGCAGCAGGCGGAAGTTCGCTCCGCTCAAGCGGAGATCATTCGACTCGGGCTTAGTGAAGCCAGCATGACGGCTCAGTTGGAGCGCTTGCACACCCAGGCGCAAGCGGATGGGACGCTGTCCACGGGCAGCAAACTCGCCGGGCTGGCGGCGGGCTTCGCGCAGTCGACCGTGGAAGGACTGTCTGCCATTGCTGACGGGATCGCCACGCTGGTGCTCGCGGGTCAAGGTGATGCGGCATCGGGAGAGCGTCTGTCGCAGTTCGCCGGGAACGCCATGAAGTTGGCCGATCCGACGTTGTTGGCACAGGTGCTCGACGCGGCCAACAATGCGCAGCGTGAGCAGCTTGCCTCTGCCTATGAGCGGGGGGATGCCTATGCCATCGGCAAGATTGGTGGTGAGGTGTTGGCCAGCCTGCCTGTTGGTGTCGGATCGATTAAGGGCATTGGGTCGACAGTCAAGGCCGCTGAAAAAGCTGTAGCCATGGGGGCTGCAGACGCAGCAAAATTTGGAGACCTGCTAGTTGATCAGACGCATCTAGCCGAGCTTGCTGGCAAAGGTGTGAAGTTCTCACCCCAAAATGTCATCGCAACGGGAACGACATCTGGCGGAAAAATCGTCTTTCTTGAAACCGGAAATTCGCGTGCCGGCTTGCAACATATCGTCGAGGGGCATGCAAGCGATTTTCTTAACATAGGAGTTTCAGAGGCGCAAATACCGAGCGTTGTGATGCAAGCAGTTAAAGAAGGAAATATTGTTGGCTATCAAGGCGTGGGAAATGGTCGACCAATTTACCAGACTACTGTGAATGGGCAACCCCAAAAAATTGCAGTGACGATTAGTGATAATGGGTTTATTGTCGGCGCTAATCCGGCGGGAAAATTGTGATGAGAAAAATTAAGCTGATGGCAGATTACCAGTGTCACCCTCTTTGGGAGGCATCTGTTGGTGTTGTTGGGAATATCGATCCGGCTGAGCTACCGATTTCGTTGGAGCTTAGAGATCAACTGGTTGCATGGGCTGCTGTGTTTGATGAAACGCTTGATATGGATGATCCATTGAGTTCTGGATTTGCAAATGATGAGGCGGCTGAGAAATTTAAAGAGGAAGGCAAAATTTTGGCTGGCCGATTGCAGTCGGAGCTTGGGGCTTCGTATGTTGTAGTTCAATAGTGTGGCTCGCGTCGCTGTGACCAAACAACGCCATCGATGGCGTATCGGATTGATTTCGGAATGCAATTGAAATGCCTGTCCAATTCCAGAATTAAACGCGCTATGCACTTTTGTGTTTCACCCAAATGCCGAGAGTTATTGGTGGGCCCGCCAATTCTGGCGATATTCATCATCGCAGGCTGCGCCTACGATGGCGCCGGCTACCCCAAGCCCCAATACAACCACGTCGCGCAACCCGGCGACCCCGAGTTCTTCCTCGAATCCCAGTTCGGCACGAGCACGCAGTTCAAGGCCAAGATCAACGCTGCCGCCGATGACGACTGCCTTGGCGCGGAGCGCGTCGCGTACCTCCAGGCGATGGATTCCCATCTGCGCCGCGCCGACGCCCCCGGTCCATGGAAGATCACGGCACCAGCCGGCAAGCCCATCCTGATCGCGGGCCAGTGGGTGCGCTATTCCACGACCGGCTTCGACTACCTGAGCAAGACAAACCTCGTCTTCCCGGGTGGCAGTTGCCCGTGGGCTGCGAAGACGATGACGCCTGTCGCTGGTGCGAAGTACGTTGTCCGGCTCTCTGGCGTCGGCCCTGCCTGCGAGCTTTCGATCACTTCGATCGATGGCCCGCTGGTTGAGATTCGCGATGCGCCCAACTGCGCGCGTCCGACGCGCTGAAGCGCCTGCCGTGCCCGCCTCGCGCCCAATTCCTTAGCCCAGCTCACCGGCTACCGCTATCTGGACGGCTACGCGAGCGACGAGGAACAGTACACCGCATTGATGAACACAGGCGTGACCTTCGCGCAGAAGTTCCATCTCACGCCGGTTGCCGAGACAAGAATCTCTCACTGGACGAAGCGCAGGCCCCTCACGCAAGCGGCGTGGCGCCGGTCCACAAGCCCAAGTACGCCACCGCCTTCTCCTTCTCGATCGCCGCGCCGCTTCGCTCGATCGACGCCGGCGATTTCTTCGCAAAGTCCGCGATCGACTGAGACAGGTTCCAGACCTCCGTGCGGTCGATCAACAGCAGGCGGTCGTGCAGGGACCTGTCGCGTGCGAGGCGGACTTCCAGGGGGCGAGATGCCTTGTACTGCGCCTGCCAGCGACTGGCCGCCGGCGCAAGGCTGGCCTTGGTCCCCGCGCGGTCGCCCAGGATGAGGATGTGCACGCCTTCCTGTGCGGCGATGGCGATGTCCGTCAGCGCGGTGGCGTTCACGTAGGGATCGACGATCAGGACCTCGCGCCGGGCCGCACGCACCACCTTGGCCAGTTCGGCGAACACGTCGAAGGGCGAGCGCGCGGCGATGAATGCGCCACGTGGCGCTTCGCCCGCAGAGGCGGCAGCGGGCGGCAAGCCGCGATCGAGCACGGCGGCGAGGCGCCGCCCTGGCGCGACACGGAAGAGGTCGCGTCGAGGGGCCAGCGGCCGGTGGCCGTTCGAGCCGGCCGCGTCGTGCGCGGCACGATGCGCCGGCGCATTGTCGACGTTCACGATGAGCTGCACCGGTCCGCCGCGGATGGAAATGGCGATGCCGGGGAGGTCACTATCATTCGAGGTAGCCATGATGTGCGTTTCTTTCTAAGGGTTGCACGTTGTGGTTAGAGCCTCGTTGGTGTTGCTGCACCTTCGGGGCTCGCCTTTTTGCTCAGATCAAAGCGCTGAGCGGTCTTGCGCGTGGCCGAACACAGGAAGCGGTCGACGCATGCAGCAACCTGCCATTTCACCGCGGTGCGGCGCTTGCGCGAACCCCGGCGGTTCGGAAACTGGCGGGGGAAATGTCTGGGGTTGAGGATCGCGCACCGACAACGCGGCCGCCAGCACCATCACCAGCAGCCAGGGCGGGATCTACCTCGGAGGCGGCAACAGCGTGTACCTGCAGGGCGCACAGGTCGAGGCCGCCAAGAACCTGACGATCAAGGGCGGCGAGGTGACCGTCGCCGGCGCCGTCACGATCGCGGGCACCACCATCGACACGCCTGGCGAGCTCAAGCTCGAAGGCGACAGCGTCAACCTCGCGCTGCAATCGGCTCACACCACGCCGCGCTCAACGCTTGTGAACCAATCGGAAGTATCGCCAGACTCCCCAGACGACGGCGACGGCGATGCCGATTCCCACGCTCCAGACCGCCGACAACTGCAGCCCGAGGGCCAGAAGCAGCATCAGTCCGAAGCAGACCAGGGCAATGAGGAACACCGTGACGAAATCGAAACGCGCGACCTCCAGCGCGTCCTCGGCAACGTGACGGTTGCGACGACCGTGCTTGCGGCGCAAGCCCCTGAACAACATGACATCGATAACGAACTCGAAGAAGCCGATGAACAGATCGGCCAAGATGCTCCACATTGGGTCGCTCCAGATGGGGGTGCACCCCGCGTTGTCGCTGTTTTCATGATGATCCGACCAGGCTGGATCGGCGGATCACAGGAATGTGACCGTGCTTGCCTCACGGGTCACCCCGGTCGATCTGTCATCCGATCCTCGAAGATTCGATCAGGCGATCGAGCTTTGTCGCGTCGGCCGCGAACGCGCGTATGCCTTCTGCAAGCTTCTGTGTGGCCATTGCATCTTCATTCAGCGTCCATCTGAACTGCTTCTCGTCGAGGTGCTGCCGGGTCGAGGCCGGCAAATGAGCGGATCGGGCCGGCAGTGCACGAGCGAGTCGAACCTTGGTGCGCTGAAGTTCGGCCAGAAGCGACGGACTGATCGTCAGCAGGTCGCAGCCAGCCAACGCAACGATCTGGCCGATGTTCCTGAAGCTTGCGCCCATCACCTCGGTGCAGATTCCATTGCTCTTGTAATAGCTGTAGATCGTCGCCACCGATCTCACACCAGGATCGTTGCTGCCGCCATTGGCAGACTCGTCCCAAGCCGCGCCGGCCTCCTTCCTGGTCCAGTCGTAGATGCGCCCAACAAATGGCGAGATGAGTCGCACGCCGGCATTGCCGCAAACCACCGCCTGACAGAAGGAGAACACCAGCGTCAGGTTGCAGTGGATGCCTTCCTTCTCCAGAATCTCGGCCGCTCGGATGCCTTCCCAGGTACTGGCAATCTTGATCAGCATGCGATCACGGGAAACGCCCGCGGCCTCATACAGGCGCACAATGCGCCGCGCTCTCTCGAGCGTGCCGGCAATGTCGAACGACAGCCGGGCATCCACCTCGGTGCTGACGCGCCCCGGCACCGCCGCCAGTATCTCCAGGCCGAACCGAACCAACAAGTGGTCGACGACCAGGTCCACCGGCTCACCCAGGTGCGCGCTGGAAGTTTCCGTTACCAGAGACGCGTACTCCGGCCGCTGAGCGGCCTGAAGGATGAGCGAAGGATTGGTCGTCGCGTCGCGGGGAGCAAATTGGGCGATCTCATGAAAATTGCCGGTGTCGGCAACGACGGTCGTGTATTGCCTGAGTTGGTCAAGCAAGCTTGAAGAGTGCATGAATTTGTATCGAGATTCTGGCCGGTGCGGAGCATTCCTTCAGCACTGCAATGAGCCCTGCTGCAAAGGCAATGCGCCGCACCTGAAAGGATGCGCTGCTCAGTACGGAGACTCCGGGAAGTAGTACTTCTCGGCGTTGTCCTTGGTGACCAGCACCGAAGGAATGATCGTGGTCGCAGCCACCGCCTTGCCATTGACGCGTGCCTCGGCCGTGCGCTTCATGGCATCGGCGATCATGCTCGGCGAATAGGTCACGTCGGCACGCACGATCGGGTCGCCGTCCATCACTTTCTTGATGTAGTCCTTGGAGCCTGCGCCGCCCACGACGAGCTTCACGTCGTCGCGCTTGGCCTGGGCGATGGCGCGCTGCACGCCCACAGCCATGTCGTCATCCGAGGCCCAGACCGCGTCGATCTGCCGAAAGCGCGTCAGGTAGTCCTGCATGACCTTGAACGCATCGTCGCGGTTCCAGTTGCCGTGCTTGGCATCCAGAATCTTGATCTCCGGGTGCGCCTTCATCACCTCGTTGAAGGCATCGACGCGCTGGTTGTCGATCACTGTCGGAATGCCGCGCAGGACGACGATGTTGCCCTTCCCGCCCATCGCGGATGCCATGTACTCGGCAGCCACCTTGCCGAAGCCGGGGTTGTCGCCGGCGAAGTACGCGTCCTGTGCGTTCGTATCGGTCAGGCCGCGATCCACCACCGACACGAACACGCCTTTGGCCTTGACCTGGGCCACGGGTCGCGTGAGCGGCGCGGATTCGAAGGGCAGGATCACCAGCGTGTCGATCTTGTTGACTGTCTGCAGATCCTGCACCTGGTTCGCCTGCTCGGTGGGCGATCCGGCGGTCTTCACGATCACGCGGGAGCCAGGATATTGCTTCTCGATCTCGCTCTTCGTACGGTTGGCCCAGTACATGACGCCGCCGGTCCATCCATGCGTGGCCGCCGGCACCGACACGCCCATGACCATCTTGGATTGGGCCATTGCCGGTGCCGCGCCGGCCGCGCATGCGGCCAGCACGAGGGTTGAGAAAATGCGTCGATTCATGGATGTCTCCTTGCTCTCAGGGTGGATAGCGCTAGGCTGAATGACTCGCTGGCGCGTGCGCGCTGCGTGCCTGTGGGTCATCGCCGTCCCCGCTGGAGGAAGGCCACGACGATGATGACGAACCCCTGTACAGCCGCATTCAGGTAGACGCTGATGATGCTGGTGAGGTTGAGGATGTTGCTGATCGCCGAGAGCAGAACGGCGCCCACCACGGTGCCGACGATGCGTCCCTGGCCTCCCTTGAGGGCGGTGCCGCCAACGATGACCGAGGCAATCGCCTCCAGTTCCCACAAGAGGCCTGTGGTCGGCGACGCCGAACCCAGCCGCGGCACGTACAGCAGCGTCGCGATGCCCACGCAGATGCCCAGCAGCATGTAGGTCAGGATCTTGATGCGGTCCACCGCCACGGCGGCGTAGCGCGCGACCTGCTCGTTGGATCCGATGGCCTGCACATAGCGTCCGTAGCTTGTGCGGTTGAGCAACATGCCCCCTGCCAGCGCCACCGCGACGAACACCCAGATGGGTATGGGTATGCCCATCCAGCTGCCGTAGTAGACCGGGCCGTAGGCATCGGCCAGCGTACCGTCGAGCGTGATGGCGCCGCCGTCGGAGAAATAGGTCAGGTAGGCGCGGAAGATGCCGAGCGTGCCGAGCGTGACGATGAAGGGCTCGATCCGCCCCTTGGTGATCAGCAGCCCGTGCGCCAGGCCGAAGGCGGCACCCAGGAGGAGGGCGGTGGCCATGCCGATCAGTACCGCCGGCAAGGTTCCGCCGACATGGGGCGCCACCCAGTTCATCACCAGAATCACGCTGCCGGCGATGAGCGCGGCCATGGAGCCGACGGACAGGTCGATGCCGCCCGAGATGATCACGAAGCTCATGCCAACGGCGATGATGCCGATGAAGGCCGTCCGGGTGAGCACGTTCATTGCGTTGTCCCAGGTGGCGAAGTCCGGGTTCAGCAGCGTGCCGGCCAGGCACAGGGCGATCAACCCGACGAGCGGACCGAATTCCTGGATGCGGTGGCGCACCTTGCCGGCGCGGGCAGACGGCAGGCCCGCAGGGGCGTCGTGGACAGCGGTTTTCATGGTATCAGTGGGTTCCGGTCGCATGGGCGATGAGTTCCTCTTCGGTCAGCCGGTCGGCGTCGAGCGTGGCCTGGACAACACCCGATCGCATCACGACGACTCGATGGCATAGGCCGATCAGTTCGATCAGCTCGGAAGAAATGACGACCACGCCACGTCCTTCGGAGGCGAGTCGCTGGACAAGAAAATAGATGTCGCGCTTGGCGCCTACATCGACGCCTCGCGTGGGTTCGTCGAGCACCAGCACGCGCGGGCCGGGTTGCAGCACCTTGGCGATGGCCAGCTTCTGCTGGTTGCCGCCCGACAGTTCGCCGGCGACGGCGTCCGGATTGCGAGTGCGGATGCCGAATTCTTCGATCGCCCGCGTGAGTGCACGTCGTTCCGAGCGAGGATCCAGCCAAGGCCTGGCATGACGGGCGAGGTCCATCAGGGTCAGGTTGTCTTGCAGCGACATGCGGACGTGCAGTCCGCAGCCTTTGCGGTCTTCACTCAGGTAGGTCAGTCCGGCACGGGCCGCGTCGCGCGGATTGCGGAACCTGGCCGGACGGCCGCCCATATGCACCTCGCCGCCGGCGCGCGGGCGCAGGCCCATCAGGCCCTCGAACAATTCGGTGCGGCCGGCGCCCACGAGGCCGGCGAAGCCGAGGATCTCGCCCGGGCGAACGTCGAAGGTGGCGTTGCGCACCCAACCTGGGACACTGGCATTGCGCACCGAGAGAAGAGGCTCGGCGCCGCAGATGCGCGGCTGTTTCGGTGGGAACATGTCCGAGAGCTCGCGGCCCACCATCAGGTTGGCCATCGCCTGACGGCTGTGATCGCTGGTCGCGCCGCGCGCGACGAAGCGGCCGTCGCGCATGACCACGATCTCGTCGGTGACTTGTTCCACCTCGTCAAGCTTGTGCGAGATGTAGACGATCGTGACGCGCTGCTCGCGCAGGCGGCGCATCAGTGCAAAAAGGCGATTCGTCTCGCCAGGAGTGAGCGTGGCCGTGGGCTCGTCCATCACCAGCAACCGAGCGTTGCGCGACAGCGCCTTGGCGATCTCGACCAACTGCTTCTCCGCCACGATGAGATCGCGCACGCGCACGTCCGGGTCGACGTCAAGCCCGACCTGCGCCAGGGCCTCGCGTGTCGCTTGGCGCATGCTGGCCTCGTCGAGCAGCCAGCCGCGCCGGCGCTCGCGGCCCAGGAAGATGTTCTGCGTGACGGTCAGGTCTTCGGCGAGGTTGAACTCCTGATGGATGAGCACGATGCCGGCTTCTTCCGCATCGCGCGAGCTGGCAAACTGGCGCGCCGTGCCGTCGATCTCGAGCGAGCCGGCCGTCGGCGCCTCGTAGCCCGAGAGGATCTTCATCAGCGTGGACTTGCCCGCGCCGTTCTCGCCCAGCAGGCCCACGGTGCGGCCGGGCTCGAGCATGAAACTCACGCCGTGCAGGACGCGCACCGGCCCGAAGCTTTTTTCGATGGCGTCAAAGCGCACGTGCAGGCTCATGGCAGATCGACCCAGGATCCGCTGCCGGCCGAAGATCGGACGGCGGCCTCGATGAAGGCCATGCCGCGGATGCCGTCGTCGATGGTGGGGAAGACCACTTCGGCGGACGGCGTGCCGCCCTGGCGCGCAGCGCGGATGGCCTGTGCGATCTCGCCATAAAGTGTGGCGAAGCCTTCCAGGTACCCCTCGGGGTGCCCCGAAGGCAGGCGAGTGACGCGCGCGGCATCGGCATTGGCGCTGCCGGTGCCGCGAGAGATGATCTGCACCGGCTGGCCGAAGGGTGACCACTTCAGCTGATTGGGATGTTCCTGATGCCATTCGAGGCCGCCCTGGCTGCCGTAGATGCGCAGCCGCAGCCCGTTCTCGTTGCCCGGGGCGACCTGACTGGCCCACAGCATGCCGCGAGCACCCCCCGCATAGCGCAGCAGGACCCGCACGTCGTCATCGAGAGCGCGGCCCGGCACGAAGGTGCTGAGTTCGGCGCACAGGGCCTGGGGCGCCAGGCCGCTGACGAAGCCGGCGAGCTGGTAGGCGTGCGTGCCGATGTCGCCGATGCAGCCACCCGCTCCCGCGCGCCGCGGGTCGGTGCGCCAGGCGGCCTGCTTCTGGCCCGTGCCTTCGAGCGCTTCGGTCAGCCAGTCCTGCAGGTACTCCACCTGCACGAGTCGCAGCGTGCCGAGCCGACCGTCCTGAACCATGCGGCGCGCGTGCCGAACCATCGGGTAGCCGCTGTAGTTGTAGGTCACCGCGAAAAGGCGCCGGCGCTCGCGCGCCAGGGAGCGCAGGTGCAGCGCTTCCTCCAGCGTGGTGGTGACCGGCTTGTCGCAGATCACGTGGATGCCGGCCTCCAGGAAGGCCTCGGCGACCGGCGCATGCTGGTCGTTGGGCGTGACGATGGCGACGGCCTCGATGCCATCGGCGCCGCGGGCGGCCTCTTCGCGCGCCATGGTGCGGTAGTCGGAGTAACCGCGCGGCAGGGCCAATGCCTTGGCCGAGCGCTGCGACTTCTCCGGCGTGGACGACAGCGCGCCGGCCTGCAGCACATAGTGATCGTCGAGCCTCGCGGCAATGCGGTGCACCGCGCCGATGAAGGCGCCCTCGCCACCGCCGACCATGCCCAGCCTGACGCGCGCGTCGGGGCTGGCCGCGCCGCTCGTGGAAGCCTCGATGGTCACGCAGCGCCTCCTTGCAAACCGAGCATGCGCCGCAGTTGCTGCGAGTCGGTGTCGCCGCCGGCGAAGTCGTCGAAGGCTTTCTCGGTCACGCGGATGATGTGGTTGCGGATGAACTCGGCCCCTTCGGCGGCGCCCGCTTCAGGGTGCTTGAGGCAGCATTCCCACTCAAGCACCGCCCAGCTGTCATAGCCGTACTGCGCCATCTTGGAGAAGATGGCGCCGAAGTCCACCTGGCCGTCACCCAGAGAGCGGAAGCGACCGGCGCGGTCGATCCAGGGCTGGTAGCCCGAGTACACGCCCTGGCGCCCGGTGGGGCGAAACTCCGCGTCCTTGATGTGCAGCGCCTTGATCCGCTCGTGGTAGATGTCGATGAAGGACAGGTAGTCGAGTTGCTGCAGCACGAAGTGCGAGGGGTCGTAGTTGATGCAGCAGCGCGGATGCTGGTCAACGCGGTCGAGGAACATCTCGAAGGTGGTGCCGTCGAACAGGTCCTCGCCTGGATGCAGTTCAAAGCACACGTGGCAGTCGGCTTCGTCGAAGGCGTCGAAGATCGGCCGCCAGCGCCGAGCCAGTTCGTCGAAGGCGGTCTCGATGAGACCGGCCGGACGCTGCGGCCACGGATAGAGATAGGGCCAGGCCAACGCGCCGGGAAAGCTCACGTTGCTCTTGAGTCCCAGGTTGGCCGAGGCCTTGGCCGACAGCAGCATCTGCTCGACCGCCCAGGCTTGGCGCGCTTGAGGGTTGCGCCGCACGGCCTCGGGAGCGAAGCCGTCGAAGGCCTCGTCGTAGGCCGGATGCACAGCCACCAGCTGGCCCTGGAGGTGGGTGCCCAGTTCGGTGATCTCCACGCCGTTCTCGCGAGCGATGCCGCGCACCTCGTCACAGTAGGTTTTGGATTCGGCGGCTTTCGAGAGGTCGAAGATGCGCCCATCCCAAGAGGGGATCTGCACGCCCTTGAAGCCCAGGCTGCCGGCCCAACGGGTGATCGACGCCCAGGAGTCGAAGGGCGCGGCATCGCTCGCGAACTGGGCCAGGTAGATGCCGGGGCCTTTGATATTGGTCGCCATGTCTCGCTCCTTTCTTCTTGCGGATCAATGGGGTTCAGAAGTAGCTGCTGACGAGATGCTCGAGACGTTCCTGCTGGCCCGAGCGGGGCTCCGGGTTCAGCGCGAGTCGCTCGGCCTCTCCCGCCAGGTCTTCGAGGGAGCATCCCCCGCGGAGGATCGACTGGCCTGCCGGCTGATTCCAGCCCGCATAGCGACGGTCGACGTGGCTCTGGAGCGCACCGTCGAGCACCATCTGTTCGGCAACCAGCAACCCATGGGCACACAGGTCCATCGCCGTCGCGTGTCCCCAGACCAGATCGTCCGGGTCGATCGACTGGCGGCGCAGCTTGGCGTCGAAGTTCAGACCCCCGCTGCCGATGCCGCCTCCCTTCATGACCTCGTAGAGGGCCGCCGCGACATGCTGGAGATTGTTGGGGAACTGATCCGTGTCCCAGCCGAGCTGCTCGTCACCGCGGTTCATGTCGAGAGAGCCGAAGATGCCCAGTGCCTGTGCCAAGGCGATCTCGTGCTCGAAGGTGTGGCGCGCAAGCAGTGCATGGTTCTGCTCCAGGTTGACCTTGACCTCCCCCTCCAGTCCGTTGGCCTTCAGAAAGCCGTAGACGGCCGCGACGTCGTAGTCGTACTGGTGCTTGGTCGGCTCGGCGGGCTTGGGCTCCAGCAGAATCTGCCCCTTGAAGCCGATCTTGTGCTTGTGCTCCACCACCAGGTTCAGGAAGCGCCCCATCTGGGTCAGCTCTCGCTTCAGATGGGTGTTGAGCAAAGTCTCGTAGCCTTCCCGGCCGCCCCACAGCACGTAGTTGGCCCCGCCCAGCCGGTGGGTGACCTCCAGGGCGTGCTTCACCTGCGCCGCGGCATAGATGAAGACGTCGGGATCCGGATTGGTCGCGGCGCCCGACATGTAGCGGCGATGCGAGAAGAGGTTGGCAGTGCCCCACAGCAGCTTGACGCCCGTTTCGGCCATCTTGCCTTCGAAGACCTCGGCAATGCGGCTCAGGTTCGAGTTGGACTCTGCGAGCGTTGCGCCCTCCGGTGCGGCATCGCGGTCATGAAATGTGAAGAACGGAGCGTCGACGAGGCGAAAGAGTTCGAACGCCACATCGGCCTTGTGAAGGGCTTGGGCCATTGGATCGGCGTGCATGTGCCAGGGCCGCTGAAAGGTCGCTTCGCCAAACGGATCCGTGCCCGACCAGACGAAGCTGTGCCAGTAGCACACCGCGAAGCGGAGCTGCTCTTCCATCCGCTTGCCCAGGACGATCCTGTCCTTGTCGTAGTAGCGGTAGGCGAACGGTTCGTCGGGATGGGGGGTGAAGCCGGTGCCGTGGTACGCGATGGGCTTGTTGAAACTGAAATAGGGTGCGTAGCCCGTGGCCGTGGAATGGGTGGTCATGGTGTCTCTAAGTCACAGAGGAAGTTGAAGGGACCTGCCGCACGCATTCGTAGAGCTGCTGCCAGCGGGCAAACGATTCGTCGTGTCGGCGTGCCCGACGCGCGTCGGGCTCGAAGGTCCGCAGACGTGGTGGCTTGGCAAACAGCCTCTCGCCGTCGATCGCGGCCCGCGCAAGCCGCGCGGCGCCCAGTGCGCATCCGTGCTGGGAGCCTTCCACTTGGCAAAGCGGCATCTCCAGCACATCCGCCAGGATCTGGCTCCACAGGGCGGACTGTGCGCCCCCGCCGATGAGGTCGGCCTGCGTCAATGTGGTGCCCGCCGCGGCAAGGGCGTCACGGGCATCGCGAAAGGCATAGGCGACGCCCTCGAGCACCGCTCGCGTCATCGCGCCACGATTCGTATCGGCGGCCAGGTGCACAAAGCCACCACGCACGCGGACGTCGTTGTGCGGCGTGCGTTCTCCCGAAAGGTAAGGCGCAAACCAGCAGGCGGCGCCGCCGACGTCCGCGTCTTCGGCTTCGCTGAGCAGCACCTCTTCTCGTTGTCCCACAACCTTGGCCCACCACGACAACGAGGCCGCGGCTGAAAGCAGCACGCCCATTTGGTGCCAGGTATCCGGAATGGCGTGGCAGAACGCATGCACGGCCCGATGCGCTGCCGGTGCGAAGCCCGCCGTCGTCGCCCACAGAACGCCAGAGGTTCCGATCGACAGGAAGGCATCGCCGGGCGCGACGGCCCCCACCCCGACAGCCCCTGCGGCGTTGTCGCCCGCGCCGCCGGCAACGATCGGCGCCTGGGCGAAGCCCCACCGAGCCACCAGCTCCGCTCGAAGCTGACCCGCCGGTTCGGTGCCCTCGACCAAGCGGGGCATGTGACCGATGCCGAGCTCGCATGCAGCCAAGAGCGGCTCGGACCACCGGCGAGCGCCGACGTCGAGCCAAAGCGTGCCTGAAGCGTCGGACATGTCGTCGGCGAATTCGCCGCTGAGCATCCAGCGCAGCCACGCCTTGGGCAGGAGGACCTTGCTGATGCGGGCAAATACCTCCGGCTCGTGCTCGCGCAGCCACAAGAGCTTGGGCGCGGTGAAGCCCGGCATCGCGGGGTTGCCGGTACGGGCTCGCAGCTTCAGTGCCGGGGCTTCCAGCACCTGGCACTGCGCAGCGCTGCGCCCATCGTTCCAGAGGATGCAGGGGCGCAAGACTTCATCGTCTGCTCCCAGCAAAGTGGCCCCGTGCATCTGGCCCGACAGCCCGATGGCCCGCACTGCAGCGAGTTCCTTCGGATGCTCGGCCCTGAGCGCGTCAAGGCAATCGCAGGTCGCGGCCCACCATTTGGCGGGATCCTGCTCCGACCAACCCGGATACGGCCGGCTGGTTTCCAAAGCTGCGCTCGCAACGGCCAGCGGCCGATCGTCCTCGAGCAACAACGCCTTGACGCCGGACGTACCCAGATCGATGCCGAGGGTGATCACGGCAGGTTGTCCTTGAGGTAGACGTCGATTCGGATGCGCTCGCGATCCGCATCAACGGGCTCCTGCGTTGACCGCGCGACGGCCAAGCGCAATGCCGAGCGAATCTCGTGGCCGGCGTCCTGATTGATGACCGCATCCATCGTGCCATCGAGCAGGTCCGCGCGAGCCGCCGGCGTGAGTTCGTGTCCGACGAACATGATGGCGCGCGCGCGGCCGCTTGCCTTGAGGGCGGAAGAAATGCCGGCGTTGCCCGCGCCGACGCTGTAGATCGCGGTCAGGTTCGGATGCCGGGAGAGCAGCTCGCGCGTCAGGGCTGCGTTGAGCTCTGTCGAATCCTTGCCTTCCACCGGCGGCAGGACCGTGAGTTGCGGGTACTCCGCCGCCATCACCTGACTGAAGCCGAAGCTCCGCTCCGCGTGATCTCGCAGCGACAGGCTGCCGACGATCACGCCTATCTCGCCGCGGGCCCCTCTGCCCGAGAATCGGCCGATGAGAGTGCCGGCAGTCCGCCCCGCAGCGACGTTGTCGATGCCCACGAAATGGCTCCTGCGCGACTTGGGTACGTCGGAGACCAAGGTGATGACCTGGCAGCCCACGGTTGCAAGATGATCCACAGCGCTTTGGACCAGCGGATGGTCCAGCGCCATGACGACGATGGTCTCGCACTGGCCCTCAAGCGACAGCAGCAGTTGCGCCAAGTGCTGCGGTTCGAACACGTCCACTTCATGCGTGCGCGCGCTCACGCGGTGATCGGCCATCCACGCGGCGTTCTCGGCCACCTGCTCCTGCAGCATCTTGACGAAGGTATTGCTGCCAGAAGGGAAGACGAAGCACACCCGATGCGGCTGCGTGCGAGCGAGCCGGGCGGCCGCCGGATCGGGCCGGTACTGCAGTCTGGCGACTGCTTCCTGCACACGAGCGATCGAGCGCGCATGGACGCCAGGACGATTGTTCAGTACCCGATCGGCCGTGGCCAGGCTGACATCGGCCGCGCGAGCGACGTCGCTCAGCGTGGCGCGAATCGGCGGGTTGATGGTTTCCTTCGGCATGGGCGTGATTATGAGGTACGTACCTCATAAACGCCATGGTGTTTTTACCGATGCCGAAACTATTGATGAGCATTACCAATCAGCCAGCGCGGGAGATCATCAGGACCAAAATGACGGGCGTACATCAAAAAGGTCGTCGGATTGCTTGGGACCGTGCGGGCTGGCCCCTCAGGCAAGCCGCGTGGCTGGGCCGCCAGCACGACTGGCGCACAAAACGCCTCGACCGCGAATCGGTCTTCGTCGACATCCAGCGGCCGGCAACGCATGACCGACTCGTGGAGTCCCCGGGACCGCCACGAGTTGCGCTCAGTTCAAAGTTGAATCCGATCGATCTTCGCGCCTTGCAGCGATATGCCGGCTTCCAGCCCGACGTTGGTGAGCACGAAACCCACCACTGGCTGCTGGACGGTGTTGGTGTCGATGTTTCCCGTGGCGCCGATGGTTGCGAGCGCCACCGTGGCGTCCGCGCCGACAGTCCAGCCCTGGCTGCTGCGGAACTTATCCAGTGCTTGCTGCGTGGTGAACAGGTAGATGACCGCCTTCGACTGCGCGCCCGCCTGGAAACCGAGCGACCCCGCGGTGGTACTGTAGTAAGCCTCGGTGCGTCCGCCCACGCGGAGCGCACCGCGACCGTATTGAGCGCCGACAAAGAAGCTCGCGTCGACCACGGCCGGAAACACCAGCACCCCCCTGGATTTGGCCACCAACTCGCGCGAGCCCGCAACATTGGTGTAGAGCTTCGAGAGCGTCTCATTGACCTGGGCTTCGATCGACGCACGCGAAGACGTGCTGCTCGCGCTCTCACCCTTCATGGTCGTCGTGCAACCGACGAAAGCGAGGCCCGCCACCGCAACGGCGGCGGCACGCATGGCTGTTCTGAAGCAGGGGTACATGGCGGCTCCTTCGTGGCTATGCTTCCGGCGCTAGCTTGGCGATGCGAGCCATGCGCCTTCGTCAATGATAGGCAGGCCAAAGTGCCTCCAAGCCCACTGTGGAAGCGCACCTACACGGATTCGAGGCATCGGCGAAGTCGTTTGTGAGATTGCCCACGACCCGACCGGGCGCGTCTTTTTTCATGAAGGACGACGCCGCCGCCTACACGCGTACAGCCCAAAGCCTGATGGCACGAATGCGCCATCCGCTGCATACCTTCAAAGCCAGTCATCCCCGCCTGTCCGCTGGGACGGGCCAGTCGTTGGGCAGCAGCCTCGCCCTGGCTCCACGACAGCGGCCCGCGCCCTTGTCTGACAGATTGTTGCAACGGTCAGGCGTAGCGTTCCAGGCTTTCGACCTCATCAGGAAGGAGGATCGCCATGAAATCCGAGCAGGCAGAAATGGGTAAGAGCGAGAGCGCCGGCGACGGCAAGCCTGCCTACGGCATCGGCGCCGCGCCTCCTCGCGTGGACCGAATGGATGACTTCCTGCGGCGAGGTCGACCGTGAACCCGCGGCGCGACCTGGTCGTGATCGGTGCGGTCGAAGGGGAACTGCCGACCTTGTCGACACTCCTGAATGCGCTGCCGACCATTTTCCACGCGGCCATCCTCGTGGCGCTGCGCACCCATTCGCAGAGTGTCCAGACGCTGGTCCGCATCATGGATGGCTATTCGTCCATGCCGGTGAGCTATGCGTGCGAAGGTCGCTTCGCCCGAGTCGGCCATGTCTATCTGCCGCCGGCGGGCAAGGGCCTCGTCATCCGGCCGGAGGGCGTGATGGGGCTGGACGATCGGGACACGACGTCGATCGGAATGCGCCCCATCGACCGCCTTTTCAGCTCTGCTGCCGCGACCTGCGGCCAGCGTGTGATCGGGGTGCTGCTCGCAGGCAGTGAGGGCGAGGGCTCGCTGGGCATGAGCGCGATCCAGGAGGCCGACGGCGTGGCGGTCGTGCAGGATGCGGCCGAGGCTGCGGCGCCCGTGTGCCCGCTGCACGCGATGAACCCCCAACGTCCGCACAGCGTCGTGCCGCTGACCGGGATTGCACCGCTTCTCGCGACGCTGGTCGAAGGGTGACGCAGCGGACCGAAGGCAGGCCATGGAAATCCACAATGCCCGAGTGCCGCAGACTCTTCCTGCCTTCCGGCCCTTGGCCGGCATCTATGAGCCGTCCGCGATCCAGCAGTTGCCGGACGGGCGCTTTCTTGTGGTTGAGGACGAAAAAGACCACCCCTTCAGTTTGGTCACGATGGGCGCTGACGGAAGCGTTGGCAGTGCACCCCTGACTGCCGGGCTGTTTCAAATCTTCAGCGACTTCTGGAAGCTCGACGATCTTGAAGGACTTGCGCTGGACCGATCGGGATTCGTGTACGCCATCACCTCGCATTCTCGTGACGACGATGGCAACGAGAAGAAGTCGCGCGAACGGCTGGTCCGCTTCCGAGTCGACGGCCATCGCGTGGTCGAGCCCAAGGTCGTGCACGGACTCAAGCGCGCCTTGACGATGGCATATCCGTTGCTGGCCTCGGCGGCCGAGATCCGGGACGTCAAGGACGCCGGAGGGCTCAACATCGAGGCGTTGGAGATGTGCCCGGACCAGCAGCGGCTGCTGATCGGCTTTCGAAGCCCGCTGCACGAAGGTCGCGCGATCATCGCCAGCGTCGAAAATCCGGCTGCACTCTTCGATGATGACGCGCCGCCTCGGCTGGCCGCCGACCTCAGCGAACTGGATCTGGGCGGCCATGGCATCCGCGGTCTTTCCTACATGCCTTCGCTCGGTGCGTACCTGGTGGTCAGCGGGCCGATGTCGCGCGAAGGCGGCGAGTTCTCGCTCTGGCGCTGGAACGGCCAGCCGCACGGGTCTGCGCGTCGCGTCACCATTCCCGGTCTGCCAGGCCTCGCGCGCGCAGAGGGAGTGTGTCCAGCCGTCGTCGACGCAGGACCAGGAATCATCGTCGTCAGCGACGACGGCAGCCGCCGTGAAGGACGCCCTGCCAGTTTTCTGCTGTTGGGCATCGATCACCTTCGATTCGACTGAGAGAACGGTCGGCTCGGCGTTGCGGCAGAATTCGCTTCAAAGCCGATGCCTTCGGTGGAGAAGCCCATGGCTGTATTGCTGAGCGAGATCCAGTGGAGCGACCCGGTCCTGTCGGTGGCGCACGATGTGGCGTGGGAAGCCGAACTCAAGCGCCGCGGCGCACAGGTCCTCGAGGTAGACCGCCGGGTCGCTCCCAGCCGATGGCTGCGCGAGGCGGCCTACGAGGCAACGAACTACGTGCCGGTCACCCTGTCGGAGCGGCTGCAGCGCATCGGCAGCATGGTGACGGCGCAGGAAAATTCGTGTCGATACTGCTATGGCGCGAACCGTGCCTACATGAAGGTGCTGGGCTATTCCGAGTCTTTCATCCAGCAGGTCGAACGCGACGTGCAGACGGCCGAGCTGGACGAGAAGGAACGCGCCTACATCGCCTTTTGCCGCAGTCTGGCCCGATCGAGGCCCCGCCCGGCTGCGGCCGAGCGTGCCGCCCTGCTTGAGCTCGGCTATACGCCGGTGCAAGTCTGCGAGATGGCCTTTGCGATCTCGCTCGGGTGCTTCTACAACCGCGTGAGTACGCTGCTGGCGTGTCCGCCCGAACAGAAGTTCGAACGCATGGCCAACGGACCGTTCCGCTGGGTGCTCGCGCTCGCGATACCGTTGATGAAGAAGTTCTCCCCAGGCAGGCCGGAGGAGGCGGTGCCGGATCGGGCTGCGTTGGCTGCCGGCCCCTTTGGCGTGGTCGTGGCGCCGCTCGCCGGTCTGCGTGCAGGCAGCGTCATGAAGGCGGCGCTCGACGGCGCATTCGACTCGGGGGTGCTGAGCCGCAACGCCAAGGCCCTGATGTTCGCAGTGATCGCGCGCACACTCGGCTGCCCGCATAGCGAAGCCGCGGCGACCCAGCTGCTGCTGGAAGAGGGCCTGAGCCAGGCCGAGTTCGAAGGCGCGATGGCGACGCTTCGTTGCCCCCGCCTGGCACTGCGCGAAGCCGGCTTGCTGGCCTGGGCGCGCGACACGGTGTACTACGAGCCTTCGTCGATTCAGCGAAGGACGCGCGCCCTCGGTGAGGCACTGGGGGCCGACGCATTGCTGGAAGCCATCGGCGTGGCATCGCTGGCGAACGGGACCGTCCGGCTGGCGATGCTGCTGGAATGACGACGCTGGTGTGGGCCCTGGTCGCGGCCGGAGCCATCGCCCTCTCCACCTTGGCCGTACTCGTCCTGCGCGGCCGCCGCCAGAACGACCAGCTGGAGAAGCTGCTGCTGGCCGCCGACGACAAGCTGGAGAATTTGCAACGTCAGTTCGAGCGCTTCGTGCCGGCTGACGTGGTGGAGCGGCTCACCCGCACCGGCGACGCCTTCGTACCCGAGCGACGCCAGGTGACGATGTTGTTCGCCGACCTGCGAGGCTTCACGGCCCTGTGCGATCGCCTCGACCCCGCGATCACGGTGAACATACTCAACGACTATTTCCGCCACATGACGGTGGCCATCACGCATCATCACGGCCATGTCACCGAGTTCGTCGGCGACGGCTTGCTGGCCCTGTTCGGCGCCTTGGAATCCAATCCCTGGCAGGCGCGGGACGCCGTACTCGCCGCACTGGACATGCGCTCGGAGCTGGCGCGCTACAACGACACCCTGCGTCAGAAGGGCCTGCCTGAACTTCGCTTCGGCATCGGCATTCACGGTGGGGAAGTGGTGGCAGGCGTGATCGGGACCGCGGGCCTTTCGAAGTTCAGCGTGACCGGCGATCCGATCAACGTGGCCTCCCGGGTCGAATCGCTGACCGGCAAGTACGAAGTCGATCTGCTGATCACGGAGGAAATCCGTCGCGCGGTCGACGATCAGTTTCGCCTGCGCCCCATGCCGCCGGCCCTGGTCAAGGGCAAGGCGGAGCCGATCCAGACCTATTTCGTGCAGGCCGAGAAGTAGGGCGCGCTGTCGGCCAAGACTACAGCGACGAAACCAGTCTCCCCAGGCTCGACAGGGCCTGCTCGCTGCGCGCATCCCAGGTGTGGCCGTAGTTCAGCCGCAGGCAGTTCGTGAACGCGCGGCTGGCGGAGAAGATCGGTCCTGGCGCCACGCTGATGCCGAGCGACAGCGCATGGCGATGGACCTTCAGCGCGTCGATGCCCTCGGGGAGCTCGACCCACAGGAAGTAGCCGCCCGCGGGCCGGGTCGCCCGCGTGCCGCTCGGGAAGTGGTGTCCGACCGCCTCGGCAAAGGTGGCCTGCTGGGCCGCCAGCGTCTGGCGCAGCTTGCGCAGGTGCTTGTCGAAGCCGCCGCGCTCCAGGTAGAGCGCCATCGCGCGTTGCGCCGGCGCGGAGGCGCTCAGCGTGGTCGTCAGCTTCTGGCGCGCGACCGACTTCACGAAGCGCCCGGGCGCCGCCCAGCCGATGCGGTAGCCGGGCGCCAGGCATTTCGAGAACGAGGAGCAGTGCATGACCAGGCCCTGGGTGTCGAAGGCCTTCGCGGGCGCCGGACGCTTGTCGCCGAAATAGAGCTCGGCATACACATCGTCCTCGATGAGCGGCAGTTGGTGGCGCGCGAGCAGTTCCACCAGCGCCTTCTTCTTGGCCTCCGGCATCGAGCTCCCGAGCGGGTTCTGGAAGGTCGTCATCAGCCAGCACGCCTTCGGCTTGTGGCGCGAGATCGCATGCTCCAGGGCCGTGAGGTCGATGCCTTCGCGGGGGTGGGTCGGCACCTCGATGGCCTGCAGCCCCATGCGCTCGAGCGCCTGCAGCGCCGCATAGAAGGTGGGCGATTCGACGACCACCGAATCGCCGGGACGGGTCACGGCGGACAGGCACAGGTTGAGGGCTTCGAGCGCGCCGTTGGTGATGACGATCTCGTCCGTGTGCACGGGCATTCCGTCGGCCAGATAGCGCAGCGCGATCTGGCGGCGCAGCGCCTCGTTGCCCGGACTCAGGTCGTCCACCGTGCTCCAGGGGTCCAGCGACTGCGCGCTCGAGGCCATGGCCTGGCCGAGCCGCCCGAGCGGGAACAGCAACGGGCTCGGAAACGCCGAGCCGAAGGGAACCACATCGCGCGTCATGCTGGATTCGAGGATCTCGAACACCTGTTCGCTGACGTCGACCGCGATCGATTCGTCCCTGGGCTGCGAGGTCAGGTCCGGTTCGGGCGGTACCTGCCTGACGCCGGCCGAGACGTAGTAGCCCGACCGCTCCCTGGCCCGGATCAGGCCGCGGGCCTCGAGCAGGTAATAGGCCTGGAACACAGTGGACGCGCTGACGCCCCGGCTCTGGCTGGTGTGGCGCACCGACGCCAGGCGGTCGCCGGCATGCAGCACGCCGGTGCGGATCGACGCCTCGATGTCGGCGGCCAGCGCTTCGTAGAGCTTCATCAATGCCTCCCGGATGCAGCTCGCGACGGGCTGGCCCGGCGTGCGCTGATATGCAATTTCGTGGATTGTAGTGAAACGCATGAATGTGAGCTTGTCGGCCCGATTGCAGTGAAGGAGTGGCGGGTGGATCGCTATCTGATCTGCTTTTTGGTGAGGCAACTGGTGATTCACGATCTGATCCATGCGACCTAGGATCGTGGCCACGTTCTTCCCCGGCCCCGTGCCTGATCCTCGGGAAGACAGAAAGAGGACATGAACCCCACCGCCTTGCTGCTGGCCACCTTCCTGCTGTCGATCACCGGCCTGTTTGCATTCATCTGGTCGCTGCGCAAGGGCCTGTTCGATGCCGAATCGACCGGCGCGCGCACCATCTTCTCGGCCGGCGAGATCGGCCATCCCGAGGAGCCCTCGGCCAGCGCGGAACAGCAGCGCCGGCTGGCCGCCGTGACTGCGGGCCAGGCACCGCCGGCCCGGGGCATGGCGCCCAGCGAGGCGGCGGTCCGCGAGGCGGCCGACCGCTCCAGCGCGTTCCCGGCCTTCGTGCTCATCGGCTCGGCCGTGGTCTGGCTGCTGGTGGCTTCGGCCGCCGGCCTGCTGACCTCGCTGAAGCTCCACTGGCCCGACCTGATGACCGAGCAGGCCTGGCTCACGATGGGCCGCCTGCGCACCCTGCACCTCAATGCGGTGGCCTATGGCTGGGCGCCGCTGGGCCTGCTCGGCCTGGCGATCTGGATGCTGCCGCGCCTGCTCAAGACCCAGCTGATGGGCGGGCGCCTGGTGATCGTCGGCGCCGTGCTCTGGAACGCGGGCCTGATCGCCGGGCTGGGCGCGATCGCCATCGGCCTGAGCGCCGGCATGGAGTGGCTGGAGATCCCCTGGCAGATCGGCGGCCTGTTCGCCGTCGGCGGCATGCTGATCGGCCTGCCGATGGCGCTGATGCTGCAGCGGCGCCAGGTCCAGCATCTGTACGTGTCGGTCTGGTACATGGGCGCGGCGCTGTTCTGGTTCCCCACGCTCTACATCGTGGCCAAGATCCCCGGCGTGCACTTCGGGGTCGAGCAGGCGACGATGAACTGGTGGTTCGGCCACAACGTGCTGGGCCTGTTCTACACGCCGCTGTCGATCGCCTGCGTCTACTACTTCTTACCCAAGGTCATCGGCCGGCCGGTGCGCTCGTACAACCTGTCGCTGCTCGGGTTCTGGACCCTGGCCTTCTTCTACGGCCAGGTCGGCGCCCATCACCTGATCGGCGGACCGATCCCCGAGTGGCTGATCACGCTGTCGATCGTGCAGAGCGTGATGATGATCATCCCGGTGGTGGCCTTCTCGCTCAACCAGCACCTGACGCTGCAGGGCCACTTCAGCGCCCTCAAGCACTCCCACGTGCTGCGCTTCATCTTCTTCGGCGCCGTGATGTACACGCTGGCCTCGCTGCAGGGCTCGCTCGAAGCGCTGCGCTCGCTCAACGCGGTCACCCACTTCACGCACTTCACGGTGGCGCATGCGCACCTGGGCATGTACGGCTTCGTGTCGATGGTGATCTTCGGCGGTGTGTACTTTGCGCTGCCGCGCATCCTCGACACCCGCTGGCCGAAGCCCGCGCTGATCAGCCTGCACTTCTGGCTGGTGGTGGCCGGCTTCGCGGTCTACATGATCACGCTGAGCATCGGCGGCATCCTGCAGGGACTGATCCTGCTCGACCCGGCGCGCCCCTTCATGGACTCGGTCGCGGTCACGCTGCCCTGGCTCCAGGGCCGCTCCATCGGCGGCGCGCTGATGACGCTGGGCCACCTGGTGTTCGCGTGGCACGTCGCGCTGATCACCGCGCGCTCGGGCGTGTTCACGCAGACCGACCGCATCGCACTCCACACCTCGGCGGTCTGACACCATGGAAAACGAACTCAAGCTCGTGAGCGGCGCGATGGTGACGCTCTCGCTCGCCACCGCCGCGATGATCATCGTGCCCTTCCTGCAGCTCAAGGACGAGCCGGCGCCGCCGGCCCTCAAGCCCTACAGCAGCCAGGAACTGCGCGGCCGCACGGTCTACATGGCCAACGGCTGCATCGCCTGCCACACGCAGCAGCCCAGCACCACCGGCGCCGGTATCGCCGATGCGCAGCGGGGCTGGGGCCGCGCCTCGGTGGCCGGCGACTACCACTACGACGAGCCGCCGCTGCTCGGGACGATGCGCACCGGGCCGGACCTCTTCAACATCGGCGTGCGCCAGCCCAGCGCGGACTGGCACCTGGGCCACCTGTTCCAGCCGCGCGCCTACGTGCCGGGCAGCATCATGCCGTCGTATCCCTTCCTGTTCGAAGTGAAGAATGAAGGCAGCGCGGCCAAGGGCGAGCGCATCGTGGCGCTGCCGCCCGGTACCGTGCCGCTCGGCAAGACGGTGGTCGCCACGCCGGCGGCGCTGGATCTCGTGGCCTACCTGCAGGGCCTGCAGCGCGAGTACCCGGTGCTCACGCCGGCGCAGGCGGAGGCCGTCACGCGCATGCTGCCGGCGCGCCGCGGGCTCGAAGCGCCGGCCGCCGCCGACGCGTCGCCCGAAGTCCCCACAGGAAAGAACAACGATGAAGCAGCCCCAGCAAAGCCGTAGCAGCGAGCACGCCGATCCGCACGAGCAGTACAACCCGGTGCCGCGGGTGGTGCTGGGCCTGGCGCTGGCGCTCGTGGTGTGGGCCGTCGGCTACATCCTGCTGGCCAGGCCCGATGGCCTCGCGGGACTGGGCGACCAGCGCGCGCCGGCCACCCTGGCCAAGGGGGCGGCGCCGGTGCAGGGAGGCACCGTCGACGGGCGCCAGCTGTTCGTCGCCAAATGCCAGGCCTGCCACCAGGCGGCCGGGCAGGGGCTGCCGGGCGTCTTCCCGCCGCTGGCGAATGCGTCGTGGGTCAAGGGGCCGGCCGAGATCCCGATCCAGATCGTGCTGCACGGGCTGAATGGTCCGATCGAAGTCGCCGGCACGACCTACAACGGCTCGATGCCCGCCTTCGGGGAGCAGATGAACGACGCCGAGCTGGCCGCGGTGCTGAGCTTCATCCGCGCCGAATGGGGCAATGCCAGCGCCGCGGTGGACGCGGCGGCGGTGCAGGCCGCGCGCAAGGCCAGCGCGGAGCGCACGCAGCCCTGGCCGGGCATTGCCGAACTGCAGAAGTTCGTGGCGTCGGCCGGCGGGACGCCGCCGTGATGCGCGGCTGGCGCACGCTGGCGTCGACGGCCATCGTGGCCGTCGCGGCGCTGTCTGCGTTCACGGCCGTGACCCATGGCTTCGCCGCCGTGACCTCGGACGGCGTGAGGCGCGCCGAGCTCGCGAGTGCGCCGCGCACGCTGCCCGCGATCGGATTGATCGACGCCGGCGGCAAGCCGCTGGCGTTGAGCGACTACGGCCGGCCCGCGCGGCGGGTCACCTTCGTCACGCTGGCCTATGTGCGCTGCCAGTCCGTGTGCCTCACCAGCGTCGCGGGGCAATCCTGGCTGCAGGGCGAGATCCAGGCGCGCGGGCTCGGCGACCGGGTGAGGCTGCTCACGCTCAGCTTCGATCCGGCCAACGACACGCCGCAGGTGCTGGCCGAACAGGCGCGGCGGCTGGACGCCGACCCCGCGGTCTGGCGCTTTGCCGGCGTCGGCGATCCTGGCCAGCTGCGGGCCATGCTGGACCTGTTCGGCGTCGTCGTGCTGCCGGACGGGCAGGGCGGCTATTCGCACAACGCGGCGCTGTTCCTGATCGGCGAGGACGGCCGGCTGAGCCGCGCCTATGACATCGATCGCCCGGACATCGCGCTGGCCGACTACCTGCGCAGCGCCGGAGGCGCATGAGCATGGCGAGGCGCTGGAGCCACCCACTGCGCGAGCTCGTTCCGGGCCTGCTGCTGGCCGGCCTGGCGGCTGCGCACCCCTGGCTCGAACACACGATGGCGCGCCACATGGGCCTCGAGCTGCCCGCCTTGTTCCTGCTCGGCGGGTTCGCGGCCGCCCGGGCCGGAGACGGCCTGAGCCGCGCCATCGGCCGCTGGAACGCCCACGGGCTGCCGGGCCTGCTGTTCGCGCTGTGCGTGACCGGGTTCTGGATGGTGCCGGCGGCGCTCGACCTGGCCGTGCTGCACACGGGCGTGGCCGTCGCCAAGGTCGCGAGCCTGGTCGCCGCGGGGCTGCTGCTGCGCGCGTCCTGGGCCCGCGCCGGAACCGTGCTGCAGGCCTTCATCGTCCTCAACTGGTTCTGGATGACCCTGGCCGCGGGCCTGATGTACCAGGAAGCGCCGCAGCAGTTGTGCAGCGTGTACCTGGTCGACCAGCAGGGGCAGGCCGGCCGTGCGATGGTGGCCTGGGCGTCGGCGGGGCTGGCCGTCTGGCTGTGGGTTGTCGCCCGCTCTTCGTGGCGTTCGGAAGACGTCGCGGTGGGGCAGGTGCCTTCGCTGGCGCCATGGTCGATGTGCGACCAGGGCTGAGCCGGGCACCCATGCAAATCAACGCCTTGTGGGCAGATTCACCACGCTGCGTTGAACCTGGTTTCAACATGGGCTGAATTTTCCGGTGTTTTTTGCCTCGGGCGGATGTTCTGGTTGTGATGGAAGATGTTGTCGGGGTCGTACGTGGTCTTCACGTCCACCAGGCGGTCGTAGACGGAGTCGCCGTACGCCTCGCGGACTCGCCCGGGGTCTTCGTCGCCACCGAGGAAGTTGACATACACGCCTTCGCGGAAGCGGCCGAGGGCGGCGAAGAAGCTCCTCGTCCAAGCGGTGTCCCGTTCGCCGAAGTCCTCGCCGGGCCGCCACACGGCATCGAGGGTGATCGCGTGCGATGCCTGCCGGTTCCCGAACGCCGTCCGGCCCTCGGCCACTCGGCTCACCGCCCCCTTCAGATGGAACATCGCCGCATACGACCGCGGCGACGAGCAGGAGAACGCGTGCTCGGCGATCACGTCGATCAGGTCGTCGCGGAGCTCGGGGAGATGGGTGGACTTCCAGTAATAGTTCCAGCCGTGGACGACGGTCGAGTCGATCGCGCTCTGCAATCCCAGGTACGGCGTGGGCCCGACCAGGTCGAGGAGAGGAGTCCGGGATGCGCGCAGCGGGCGGAGCACCTGCTCACCGTCCTCGATCGGACCGGCGTAGCAGGTACCGATCATTACCACCGGGCGCCAGTGCAGAAACTCGGGGATGACCGGTAGCGGTGGCGCGGTGCCGAACCTCACGACCGTGCCGAACGCGTCGGGAGCGTCGCGGACGACGTCGCGGTAGCAGCGGAGGACCTCGCCGACGTCGCTCGCGTCCCAGACGATCGGCCCTGCCAGGACGGTGGGTCCGACGCAGTGGAGGCGGAACTCGAACGAGGTGACCACGCCGAAGTTGCCGCCGCCGCCTCGCAACGCCCAGAACAGGTCGGGGTGCTCTTCCTCGGACGCCCGCAGCAGCTCGCCGTCGGCCGTCACGACGTCGGCGGCGAGGAGGTTGTCCACCGTGAGACCGTGCTTGCGCATCAGCCAGCCGACGCCACCGCCGAGGGCGAGCCCGGCGACTCCGGTGTGGCTCACGATTCCGCCGGTGGTGGCCATGCCGTGCGCCTGCGTCTCGTGGTCGACGTCGCCCCACAGCGCACCACCCTGCACCCAGGCCCTGCGGCCGGCGGGATCGACCCGCACGGCCCGCATCGCCGAAAGGTCGATGACGATCCCGTCGTCACAAACGGCGGTGCCCGCGACGTTGTGGCCTCCGCCGCGTATGGCGATTTCCAGATCGTGCTTGCGGGCGAACCGCACGGCCGCGACCACGTCGGCGGTCCCGATGCATCGGGCGATCAGGCGCGGGCGCCGGTCGATGGCACCGTTCCAGACTGCACGGGCGGTGTCGTAGTCGGCATCGTCGGCACGGATCAGCCGGCCGCGGAACCGGTCGATCTCCATGACGGTCGGCACCTTGCTCTCGCGGCCGACTTCCGCGGTTGTCGCTGTCGTCATCGTGACCTCCTGTCTCGACGACCACATCCGACCACAGCGGACCGCGGCCGTAAAGTCAAGAATCTGGACTTCCCTAACGAAGGCGGGGGCGCAATACTGGCCTCGTGAGGACATACGGCCAATACTGCCCCATCGCCCGTGGCGCCGAAATATTCGCCGAGCGCTGGACACCGGTGATCATCCGCAACCTGCACCTTGGCTGCGGAAGCTACTGCGCGATCCTGGAGGGCGCGCCCGGACTCTCCCGTACCCTGCTCTCACAGCGGCTGAAGCAGCTCGAACTCGTCGGCATCGTCGAATCGGCACCCAAGCCCGACGGCCGCGGGCACCACTACAAGCTCACCTCCGCGGGCCACGAGCTCTTCACGGTCTGCCAGTCGCTCGGCGAGTGGGGTGCGCGTTGGCTCGAGATTGCCCCCCAGCACCTCGACCCCTTCGTGGCCCTGTGGTCAATGTGCAATGCGCTCCGCAGAGACCAGCTCCCGGATCGACGCGTCGTCATCCGCTTCGACTTCTCCGGCCGCCCGCGCCTTGAACGTTATTGGCTTCTCATCGAACTCGGAGACACCGAGATCTGCAAGACGTACCTCGGCCACGACGAGGACCTCTACATCACGGCGGAAGCCGAAGCCTTTGTCAAATGGCACGCCGGCCAGCTCACCTGGGCGCAAGCCACCCGCGAGGGCCGCATCCGACTCAACGGCCCTTCATCGCTCGTCAGAGCCTTCCCAACCTGGAACGCCCGCAGCATGTTTGCCCACATAAGCCCGGTCTTTCGCACCGCCACGAGCCCTGCGGACTGACCTCGTGGACGCGATGGCTCCCCTGTGCTACCAGCGGAGCGATCGGATGCAAGGGGATGTTGGCACTGAGACGCTTACCCATGCTGACACGCGGCTCAACGACCAATGCCGGCGATTCTTGAAAAGCCCGTCACAGCCTCGTTCCGCCCGCACCGAGCATGAAGGCGCCCGAATGGCCAAGCTTGACGCGCCCCGAGGACGAAGAGCCGACCACGAAGCCATAGCCATAGGAGCCCGCGCGCGCCGACGCGTTGGCCGGCGGCGAACTGACGATCTGCGGACTGATCGCGGGCAGCAGGGCCTCGGCCTTGACCACCGGACGCCCCCGGTAGGTGTCGTTCTGCAAGACCATCGACATCCAATGCGCGAGGTCGTTGACGCTGGAGCTGACGCCCCCTTTCAGTGGTTCAGCTGTGCTTCGCCACGTGCTGGGACCCTTCAGTTCGAGTGCATTCATGGGATTCCTGTCGCTTCAGTGCATCGCAGGCTACTTCAATGTGCCCGGTTCAGTCGAGGATTTGGACTTTGGTTAGTGCAGCTCCGCGGTTTGGGCTTGACCTCGTACCGGGTCCGCAGTTGTGCCCTTTGTCACGGTGGCGCAACCGGCCAGAGGCAGTCCTTCGAGCTCATCTCAAATTTTGAGCCATGAACCGCCGCGCCCGATTGCGGGGGGTCGAGACTGCTTTGCTTGCACGGCAAGCTCTGGACTGCCTTGAAGCTAATAAGGGGCGACCCGCAGCCTTGCAAATTCTGAGTCGCCTTTTTTATAGGGAAATACCCTAAATATTTCGCTGGAATGGCCGATAGAAGGTGCACTGCTTCCGGCATCCCGTCGAAGTGGGCATCGGCGCCAAAGTCGACCAGCACCCAGAGAGGAACTTCAGTGCGTCTCAACGAACCAGTCACCCCGCACGAGTTCGATTTCCCCAACAACGCCACGCTCATGTCCACCACGGACACGCAGAGCCATGTCACCTATGCGAACGAGGCGTTCGTCGCGGTCAGCGGCTTCACACGCGAAGAAATCAAGGGGCAGCCTCACAACTTCGTCCGCCACCCGGACATGCCCAAGGAGGCCTTCGGGGACATGTGGGCCACCCTCAAGGGCGGCGAGCCGTGGTCTGCGCTGGTGAAGAACCGCCGAAAGAACGGCGACCATTACTGGGTTCGTGCGAACGCCGTCCCGGTGGTGCGAAACGGCCAGCAGGTGGGCTACATGTCCGTGCGGACCAAGCCCAGCCGTGACGAGGCCGCCCGTGCGGAGACGCTGTATCGTGAGTTCCGCGAAGGGCGCGCGGGCCGTCGCAAGTTCCACAAGGGGCTCATCGTCCGCACAGGCTTGGCTTCCATACTCAGCCTGGGTCAGAAGACTTCGGTGCGGGGACGCATTCGCCTGACGATGACTGGAATGTGGTTCTTCTTCCTGCTGTGTGCAGCGATGTTTGCCGCCGATTGGGCGGGCGTTGCCAAGCTCGGTGCGGGGGCCGCCGTCGCCGCCTCGGCCGTGTCTGCCGTGCTCGAGATGCAAATCGCAAGACCTCTCGAAGTTCTGCTCAAACAGGCCCTGGGTGTGGCAACAGGCGAAAGCCGAGATGTCGCGCAAATGAACCGCGTCGACGAGATTGGCATGGCGATGCGGACCGTCAGCCAACTAGGGCTCATGTTCCGCTGGCTCATTGACGACGTAAGTCAGCAGGTGATGACCGTGCAGGTCGCAGTCACGGAAATCGCGCGAGGCAACACCAACCTGAGTTCGCGCACCGAGCAGGCGGCGGCCAGCGTTGAGGAGACGGCGGCGACTATGGAGCAGATGACTGCGACGGTCAAGAATAATGCCGAGACCGCTCAGCAGGCCAACCAGCTCTCGGGCTCGGCCAGCACGGCTGCCGCCAAGGGTGGCCATGCGGTCTCGCAGGTCGTGGCAACCATGACCGACATTACCGCTAGCTCGAAGAAGATTTCCGACATCATAGGCGTCATTGACAGCATTGCCTTCCAGACCAATATCCTCGCGCTCAATGCGGCGGTGGAGGCCGCGCGCGCCGGCGAACAGGGACGTGGCTTCGCCGTGGTTGCTGGCGAGGTGCGCAATCTGGCACAGCGCAGTGCAGAGGCCGCGAAGGAAATCAAGAGCCTCATCGGCGCCAGCGTCGAACGGGTTGAGATCGGCGTCAAGCTCGTCGACGACGCGGGCAAGACGATGGAAGCCATCGTCTCGCAGGTCAAGCGCGTTTCGGACCTCATCAGCGAAATCAGCTCCGCCACCATCGAGCAAAGCGCCGGCATCTCCCAGGTCGGACAGGCTATCGGACATCTTGACCAAATCACGCAACAGAACGCCGGGCTCGTCGAACAAGGCACCATGGCATCCCAGAGCCTGCAGCAACAGGCCGGGCGCCTGTTCGAAGCAGTCAACGTCTTCCGTTGAACCGAAGCAGCAGCCCTGAATCGCCCTCCAGTTCCGGCAACATTGCGCGCCGTGCAACTTCTGCTCGGCCATGGCAAGCTCGAGAGCACGGTGGGCTACCTTCGCATCGAAGTTGAAGACGCGATGGAACTCGCAGAGCAGACCGACGCCTGAAGCCGTCGGCCGCTCGGCCGTGCTGGACCGGGCTGGGAGGACTCTGGCGAGTTCCCTGACTTCATCAGCTGGTTCAAGTAAGCTTCAGGCCGAGCACTGGATTTCGAGTGGCCCTGTGGAGGGCAGGATGCGGCCAGAAGCGGCTGTTCGGCCGCGCCGCAGAAATTGCGGGATAGCAGTCCTTGGGTATCGACGTCTCGCAAAGCCGCGCGATGCCCTGAATGCCCCATGGTGCAATTGCTGAAGCCGTCGACCGATGTGACACTGGCCTGTTGCCACGTCAAGGAACAAGCCATGGTCATTAACGGCCCGAAAGCCACCCTCACCGCTTGCTTTGTGGCGGCAGTTCTTGCCGTCGGCTGCGCCTCTCCGGTGGAGACGCTGCAGACCCGCGTCGGGAAGATTGAGCTGCAATCCGGCTATCCAAGCGATGAAAGCGTTCGCAAGCTGTACGACGAGCTCGATTTCCAGCGGGCGACCCAGGCGTACATCTGGGCCACGCCCCTCGTATCCATGGAGGCCTTGGTCAAGGGCAACCGGGACCTCGGGGTCGGCTACAACCAGATTAGCGTCAACGACGAGTACACCAGTGCGTCTTTTGTTGCACTGACCGCGAACAACACGACCATCTACGCGGGCATCCCTGTCGACCTGCGCGGCGGGCCCGTGGTCGTTGAGTCGCCCGCCGGCGTGTACGGCGTCATCGACGACATGTGGCAGCGCCCTGTTGTCGAAGTGGGACCGTTCGGGCCCGACAAGGGCCTCGGAGGCAAGTTCCTCCTGGTTCCCCCGGGGTATGGCGGACAGATTCCTGCCGGCTACCTGCCAGGCCGCTCGTTGACGAACCGGGTGTTCTACATTGGACGCGCCGGTGTGAAGGACGGCAACGTCAAGGCCGCCGCGGACCTGCTCGCGACCATCAAGGTTTATCCGCTGGACCAGGCGCAGCGTCCGCCGAACACGCGCGTCGTGCGAACGGGTGGCAAGCCGGCTGACACCATCCCACCTCAAGGCTTCGAATACTGGACACTGCTTGCCCAGGCCGTCGAGGCCGAACCCGTCGAGACGCGCGACCGGTTCTTCCATGCCATGCTGAAGCCGCTCGGCATCGAAAAGGGCAAGCCCTTCAACCCTGACGCGCGGCAGAAGGCCATCCTCACCGAGGCGGCGACCGTTGGCTTTCGCATGGCCCAGACGCTCAGCATGGCGCCACGATTGGACAACGCAAAGGGCTACCCGGGCACCCAGTGGGACTGGGTGCTCACGCTCAACCCGAATCAAGAGGCCGCGGGCTACAGCCAACTCGACGAGCGCACGGACTACACCTTCGAGGCCATCACCATAGCCGACGGGATGATTAAGCCCATCGTCGGCGCCGGCTCGCAATACATGAGTGCGGCGCGCGACAAGAGCGGCGCTTGGCTCGACGGCGGCAGGTCCTACAGGCTGCGCGTACCTGCCAACGTCCCCGTCAAGGAGTTTTGGGCGGTCACGGTCTATGACAACATGACCCGCTCGATGGTCCAGACCGCGAGCAAGAAGCCTGGCATCGATTCGCAACAGCCGAGCCTCAGGCCGAATGCAGATGGTTCAGTGGACCTCTACTTCGGCCCTGCAGCACCGGCCGGGCGTGAGAGCAACTGGATTCAGACGCTGCCCGGAAAAGGCTGGTTTGCCTACTTTCGCTGGTACGGACCCACGCAGGCCTTTTTTGACAAGACGTGGGCACTGCCTGACATCGTTCCCTTGTGACACCTTGGGCACGTCGCCTGTGTTGCTTTGCGTCGGCACACATCAGAAGTCAGCTGCCAAGGGTCTGCTATGGAGCAGAAGGGAAGGACTCCTATGGGCCCGTCACGGCCACCAGCCATGCGGCAGGATGCGGCCAATACCGGACCTACGAAGCGGGCTCTCAACTAGCGCGCGAAATCGGCCCCTGACAGGGCTGGTCAATCCACATCAACCCAGCGTTGGTACCCGGTTTCGGCATTGAGCGTGACCGTGGTCCCGAGACCACAGCTTGGCAAGCTGTCTGAGCGGAATAGTGAGGCAGGCCGTCTGTTGCGTGCCGACATCGAGCGCGCGAGCGCATGTCTTGCGCCGGGGGGTGCGACCCGGTTTCGCTTCACGCAATTGCCAGGGCGTCGCCTCGCAAACGCCTCGTTTCGAAAGACCAAGCAGCGGCGAAGCGCCGACATGTGAGGCACGTCCGCAGCGCGGGTAAGCGAAAACCCCTCCCTGAAATCCTGACTGAATGGTCAGCACTTCCCTACAATGCTCACTTTTTGCTTACACGGGAAGCGCATTGAATCATCTGCTCGGCGTCCTCGCAACGTCAATCTCGTGCTTGATTTTGGTGGCAGCCTGTGGAGGCGGTGGAGGCGGCGGCATACCATTCGGGGCGACGTCCACGGTGGTTGCAGCCTTGCCCCAGGCGGATCACGCCGCTGCGGCAGGAGAAGAAGCTCCGGTCGGGCTGAGCTACGCCGTGGATTCAGTGGTCTACGTTCAAGGCGTTCCCGTCGAGTCCAACCAACCACGCCACGGCGGCGGTGCGGTCACCACGTACACGATCTCTCCGGACTTGCCCAAAGGCCTAAGCCTTGATGCGGCCACCGGCACGATCAGCGGCACGCCGCTTGAACGGTCCGCGACCACGCAGTACACCGTCACCGCCAGCAATGCCGCCGGCAGCACCACGGCGGCGCTCACAATCGAGATATCCGCAAGGCCCGTGGCGCCCGACACCCTGCGCTACGGCAACGAATCGATCATCCTTGTCGTCGGCAACGCATCGCAGGCCAACCGTCCGAGCAGCACGGGTGGCGAAGTTGTCAGCTACAGCGTTTCGCCCGCATTGCCCGCGAGCCTGAACCTGGACAGGAGAACCGGCATCATCAGCGGCACGCCTTCGCAGGTCGCTGCCGCAGCGATCTACACGGTGACGGCCAGCAACGCCGCGGGCAGCGTCACGGCACGATTGCAGATCGAAGTGCGTGCGGCCGAAGTCGCGCCGGATACCTTGCACTACACGAACGAGACCGTGAGCTATCCGCTCGGGCAGTCGATCACGCCCAATCGTCCGACGGCCACCGGCGGCGAGATTGCCAAGTTCGCCGTGGTCCCCGTGCTGCCGGCAGGCCTCTCGCTGAACGCATCGACCGGTGTGATCAGCGGTACGCCAATCGTAGTCAGCGCGCCGGCCGTGTACGTCGTGACAGGCACGAACGGCGCGGGCAACACCACGGTGCGTGTGAGCATCGAGGTGCAGGCCCAGGTGTTCGCGCCGACCAACCTTTGGTACGCCAATCCCACGCGCTTCTACGTGGTGGGGGAATCGATCCTGCCTGACACGCCGATGAGCCAAGGCGGCAAGATCAGTGCCTACTCGGTGTCACCGGGGCTTCCGATGGGGCTGGGATTGAATCCGCAGACCGGGGTCATCAGCGGGACACCGCTTCGCCCCCAGGCCGAGACGACCTACATTGTGCAAGGGGCGAACAGTGCTGGCGCGGTCGCGACTCAGTTGCGCATAACCGTGACCAACGGATTTGATGGCACTTGGACTGCCGCGGCGCCCATGAAGCCAGGTTTCATCCTCAAAACAGCTACGCTGCTTCAGGATCAACGGATCCTAGTGACGGGGTTCTTCGCCGCCCAGTACCGGGGCACTCCAGCCTCCATGCTCTACAACCCTGCGACCGACGGCTGGACCGACGCGGTGACCATGGTTTCACCGCGTTCCGACGCGAGCGCCACACTTCTGCGAGACGGAAAGGTGCTTCTGGCAGGAGGAGGTCCCACCGGTGACCCGTCATTCAAAGGCAACGCCGCTGATCTCTACGACCCGCTTACGGGCCAAGTAGTGGAGACGAGCAGCATGAGCGTGGCTCGCTACGACCATGAGGCAACGCGATTGCAGGACGGCAGCGTTCTGCTCACCGGAGGCTTTGTCGGTAACCGCTACTCTGCTTCGACGGAGTGGTATACGTCGACCTCCGGCAACTGGTATGTGACCAATCCCATGACGGAGGCCCGTATTCAGCATAAGGCCACGCTGTTGCTCGATGGGCGTGTCCTGGTCACCGGGGGAAGGGGATATGGAAGTGATCTATCTACCGTCGTCGACCTGAGTTCGGCCGAAATCTACGACTACTATCCTGGACGTTGGTCGAGCGCCGGGCGCATGCGCGAAGGGAGTTTTGGCCATTCGGTGACGGTGTTGCCGAGCGGGAAGGTGCTCGTGGCGGGCGGCGCGACGGGAAGTAGCATCACCTCATCGGTTGAACTGTTCGATCCGGTGACGCACGTGTGGACCGAGATCGGTGGCATGAGCGAGGCTCGTTTTGGTCATACGGCCAGCTTGCTGGCGGATGGCAGGGTTCTGGTCGCAGGGGGAATCCGCGGATGGCTCCGCTTCGATCAACCAGACTTCTTGTCGTCGGCCGAGATATACGACCCGCTTACTGGACATTGGTCTGCCACGCGGAGCCTGCTGCAGGCGCGGTCGGGACACTCAGCCATCGCCTTGCCGGACGGCCGCGTCCTCGTCGCTGGTGGAATATCGGATACAGGCGAGTCTCCCTATGGCTTCACGCAGTCGACTGAGTTGTATCGGGTGGTCCCAAAGAGCCCATAGCTGCCGCGGGGCTTTGGCACCTGGGCTTCCAATAGAGTTCGAGTTTGCGGTGCCGGAGGAAGGCGACGCGATTGCCGACGACTACGGCTCAATCGGCCTGAGCCTCCGGCGGCATCCACTGGCCCTCATTCGACTGCAGCTGGGCCAGCATGGCATTCGGACCTCCGAGGAGCTACGGACCCGCGCGAAGGACCGTCAGAAGGTGTTGGCGACGTTCGCCGGCGATCGCTTTTTCTGGCTCGCCGCCGCGGTGCTCACGGTCTCTGCCCATGCGGCTTCCGATGGGCCTGCGGAAAAATCAGGGCAAGTTCCCGGCTACTACCGCCAGATGCTCGGCGACGTGCAGGTGACCGCACCATTCGATGGTGTCGTGCCTTTGTCGCGGTCGCAGATCGTGGGATCGCCGATCAACGGGCCTGGCTGCGGCGCTGGAGGCGGCATCGCGCCGCCTGGGCCTCGGCACCACGAGCCAAACACATATTGCTGGCTGAGGCGGAAGACAGACTGACAGAATTCGGCCAGAACCAGTCATTCGCCGCCCGCTCTGAATTCGCCTGAAATCGACCCTTGAACTGCCTCCTCCACAATTTTGATGAGGTTTCATTCTCAGCAATGTGTAGCCCGGCCAGACCCATGCGGTCGCGACAGTTGCTGTGGCAGGATGCGGGCCGAGAGCCGACTTTCGGAGGACCAGGCAGAGTCGGCGCCCCGCAACTCCTTGAGCCGCTATGACAGCCTGGAACATCATCGAAGCGCCACAGGAGGAAGTGAGGTCGGGCGAGCTCGGTCGACGCCTGCGCCACTTCAACTACGGTTTCGTGGGCGAGTATCCCGAGTCGCAGCCGATATGGCTCAGCGCCAGGGATGAAGAAGGTCGAATGGTCGGAGGGCTTCGCGGATACGTCTTCGTGTACTGGCTTCACATCGACGTGCTTTGGGTCGACGAGTCGGCCAGAGCTACCGGGCTTGGCAGCGCGCTGCTTGAGCAGGCCGAGACGAAGGCGAAGGCCCTGGGCGCCCACAGCGCCAAGCTCGACACGTTTGAGTGGCAGGCCCCCGACTTCTATGCAAAGCGTGGCTACCAAGAGTTTGGCCGCATCGACAACCACACCAATGGGTTCTACCTGGCGTTCATGATGAAGAAGCTATGAGGACCAAGGGCAGAATGCAGCCAACAGCCGTCACCGGCCACAGCCGGCCGGTCGACCATGCCGAGAATTCGCCAGGAAGCGGACATTCCAGGTGCGCACAACGGCCCCATGGAGGCGCTGGCCGTGCCCTCAACTCCATCACAATGTCTAGCTACCGTTAGGAATCTTCATGTCTCTGGAAACTTGGCTTCTGTACGTCGTCGCTGTCTTCGTGTTGACCGTCACCCCAGGTCCGAGCGTCTTGATGTGCGTTTCCAACGCAGTAAATCATGGGGTCCGGCGCACGTTCTTTTCAGCCATCGGCAGTGTCACCGCCGTCGTCGGCATCATGGCGTGCTCCGCTATCGGGGTGGGTGCCGCTCTCGCCGCGTCCGAAACCCTGTTTCATGCCATCAAATGGTTCGGCGTCGGCTACCTGCTGTACATCGGTATCACGACACTGCGTTCCACTACTTCCAATTTCGAACTTCCCTTCGGCACCGCCGGTCGCTCAAGTCGGAAGGCGCTCTACGCGAAGGGATTTCTGGTGGGAGCAAGCAATCCAAAGGCCCTGCTTTTTTTCACTGCGTTCTTCCCGCAGTTCATCAATCCGGCTGCGCCTCAGCTGTACCAGTTCGCCCTTCTTGGCGGCACCTTCGTCTGCTTCGAGCTGTTCTGGCTGATGTCCTACGCCTCGTTCGCTTCGCGCCTTTCTCCATGGTTGCGAGTCAAGGGGCGGGCAAAGGCCTTCAACCGGCTATCGGGAATGACTTTTATGGGCGCGGGCGCTCTACTGGCCACCGTCAAGCGTGCGGCCAAAGACGCGTAGGCCGGAAACCCGGGTTCGGCCACCAGCAGAAGTTCGCGTGCGCCACCCCATTTCCAATCTAGGAACGAGGTCCCCATGTTCATTGTTACTCTGACATACATCCGCCCGCTCGAGGAGCTTGACGCGCTCATGACCCAGCACGTCGGTTGGTTGAAGAAGCACTACGACAGCGGCCTCTTCATCGCGTCAGGACGGCAGGTGCCCCGCAAAGGCGGCGTGATACTCGCGCGCTCAGGCAACCGACAAGAACTCGACGCAATTTTGGAGCAAGACCCCTTTGCAAAGAGCGGATGCGCTCGCGTGGACGTTATCGAATTCACACCGAGCATGACCTCACCGGGTGCAGAAGTGTTGAAGGAAATCTAGGCGAGAGCGTGCAGATTTCGCGGCGCTTCCACCACAACGATGTGCCTTGCGACCGACGGCACCCGGCCAATAGCGGCTGTTGGACCACAGTGCAAAAATTTCGGGTTGGAGAGTTGAGAGGGAAAGATGCGCGTCTTCTACGTGTTCTGGTTTGCCTTTTGTTCCCTATGGGGATACTTGGTCGCGGGGTCATCCGGAGGGGCTTCCTACCTGACACTCCTCGCGGCGCTGCCTTTGGCCGTCCTCTGCTTCACTGTGATGTTCGCCCTGGAACTCCGCCGCCGACCAGACGGTCAGCAAGCGTCGATTCCTTCGCTCAGGCTTCCTCCTTGGGACCTACCAACGGGCATGGCGGTCTTCGGTGCCATGACCTTTAGTTTCGTCGCGTTCTGGGGCCTAGCGCTGTCGCTTGCCCTCGGGTACGGCGGAACCCGCCTCGCGCTTCAAATAGGGGGCTTCGCCTTCGCTTCTTGGCTTTCGATGTTCATATGCCTCCGGCTGATGCCGCAGCGATTCAAGACGCCACATCCGACACAATCCGGATAAAGCATGAGCCCTCGCAGTAGCGCTCGCCGCAACTTCGACATTCGGCCACAACCAGACATTCGATGGTCTGCTCGACTTCCTCATAGCAGGACCTTCGCGGCGCGCGCACAACAACGCCTGCAGAACCTGGAACGGCGGGTTCTGAAGCGCGTGCACACCGCTGGTCTCGATGAACAATCGGCCGCGAGCTGCCGTTCGTTGACGACGCTCTCATTGATAGCCAAAGGTGCCGGACGCAAACTAGCTGGCTGCTGTCCTGTTCCCGCGCTCTCGGGCGGCACCAACCTCTCGCTTCAGCCAGCTTCCCAAGGACTGTACAGCTTCAAGCTTTCTCGAAGCAGAAGGCCAGCAGTAGTAGTAAGACCGGTCGGTGTGCAGCAGTTTGTCATGCAGTCGCCTAAGGGAGCCCCGCTGGTCACCGGCCGGCACAAACTCTGGCGGAAGAAGCGCTGCTCCCAGTCCTGCTGCTGCAGCCTCATACGTAAGTAGGAGCAGCGAGTGGTTGCCGCCGACGTAGTCGATGCCAGTGGCCCCCATGCCCACGTGTGCAAGGTACTTGGGCCACGTCCCGTTCATTTCCTTGAGCTCGACCGCGGGAATGCGCTCAAAACCCTCCAGGCTCGATTGCCCTAGGCGCCTCAACAGGCTCGGCGCGGCGTAGGGCGCGACGTCGACGTCGCACAGCTTGAACCACTCGCAGTTGGTTGGCGGCTGGACCGCATTGACGATGGCGGCATCGATTGAAGTGGAATCGAAGTTGACGCTGCCCACGTGCGGCATCACATTCACCCGGACCTCGCCCTGCCGTGAGTAATAGGCCGGCAGATTAGGGATGAACCAAAGGTTGCAGAAGCTTGCTGCCACTGAAATGTTCAGCACGTTGCTCTGCACATCCCCCCCCATCTGCATGCGAAGCGTCGCTGCCCGCAGGTCCTGGATGACGGGCCTGATGAGTTCACGAAACTCGGCGCCCTGGTTCGTCAACTTCAGCCGCTGCCGTTCTCGGGCGAACAATTTGACCTGCAAGAGCGCCTCCAAATCAATGACCTGCCGGCTCACTGCGCTTTGAGTGAGACCAAGGCGCTGGCCGGCTTTGGTGAAGCTCAGGCCATCTGCCGCGTGCTCGAAGATGACGAGGCTATCGATAGAGGGGAGAGCGGCGTGGATGCTTCTTTTCATGAGTTTTTCGCATGAACTTCATGCGTCACCATCGGTGGTCAAACTGCGAAACCCGGCCTACGATTCGCTTGGCTTTTGGAGCAACTCGAAGTAGCTGCTCTTGGAGCGGCGGCGAAGTCAGAAGCCTCACTTGATAGCAAATTCATTATGAACCAAGTCGCGCTAATCGCTGGGATGGGGCCGGACGCAGGAGCGGATGTCCTGATGCGGTTCCTTGAAGCATGTCGAGGGCAGTTGCGAGCTGCTCGGCAAAGCGTCACCGACCAAGCTTATCCCCCGCACGTTCTCATTCAGTTTCCTATCCCGGACCGCTCCGCGGCACTGCTCAAAGGCGGGCCCAGCCCGGTCCCTGGGCTGGTGAGCGCAATGGGCGTGGCAAAGGCGTCAGGTGCCGGCGTCTTCGGAATTGCCTGCAACACCGCGCACTTTTGGTTCGACGAGCTGCGGACCCTGTTCCCGGACTCAGACCTTGTGCATATCGCGGATGAGACTGCGAGGGTCGTTCGGCTTGCCGGAGCGAAGAAGTGCGCTGTGTTGGCGACAAAGGCAACGCAGCGCGGTGGCTTGTTCAGCAAGGCGATGGCTTCGGTCGGCGTCCAAGTGCTCGAGCAATCGGAGAACGAGGAAGACGCCATTCATCAAGCCATTTTCAGTATCAAAGCGGGGGACTTGAATCGAGGTCGAGCTATGGTCACAGCACACCTCAAGCGCCTTCTCGAATCCGCCGACGTTGTCGTATTGGGCTGCACCGAGCTTGGACTGGTTGTCGATGCCAAGCGGCATCCAGGACAGGTCGTCGACGCAGCGACTTCACTTGCCGAGGCGCTGGCGGCGAAGGCATACGGCACCTACTGCACAAACTCCACCATCCACTCACCGGCCCAGGACAAACAATGAATCGTCGAAATTTCACCTTGACTGCATGCGCGAGCCTATTCGCCTACTCTGCTCCCATCAAAGCTCAAACCTGGCCCGAGAAGCCGGTCAAACTCATCGTGCCCTTCGCAGCAGGCAGCTCGCCGGACACCGCGAATCGCGTGCTCGCAAATGAACTCGGGCAGGTCTTAGGGCAGCCAGTAGTCATCGACAACCGGCCAGGGGCAAACGGCATCACGGGAACTATTGCTGCACTCTCCTCGCCGGCCGACGGCTACACCCTAATTTCAATCAACGTCGGGACACTGGCGGTAAACCCGTACTTGTTCCCGAAGCAGAAGTACGACCCGCTGCTGGACTTGGTCCCCATCGCGCTGACCGCCTCCACCGCCAATGTCCTGGTGGTCCGGCCAACATTGCCAGTAAAGACTGTTCAAGAGCTCATCGCCTACTCAAAGGCCAATCCAGGCAAACTCAGCATGGCTTCGTCCGGCACCGGCACCACGGGCCACCTCAGCGGCGAACTTTTCAAGGAAATGACGGGTGTGGACGCGGTCCACATCCCCTACAAAGGCTCCTCTGCGGCCTACACAGACCTTCTTGGCGGTCGTGTTGATTTCATGTTCGACAACTTGGTTTCAGTTGGACCCTACGCGAAGGATGGTCGCGTGAGGGTGCTTGCGGTGACCTCCGCCCAACGGAGCGAGTTGCTCCCGAGCGTGCCGACGCTTCAAGAAGCTGGACTCAAGGGCTACGAGACAGTCTCCTGGGGCGGCGTTGCAGCTCCTATAGGAACCCCTCAGCCAGTGATTCAGACCTTGAAAAAGGCCGTCGAAAAGGCGAATGCAACTCCCGCGAGCGTTGACTTCTATCGTCAGACGGGCGTCAAGGCCGTCCCGCCGATGTCGGATGAGCAGTTCATCCGGTTTGTGAAGGCAGAGCAGGAAAAGTGGTCTGCCCTCGTCCGCAAGAGCGGCGCAGCCAATTCCTGAGGCGATGAAGGACCATGGAGACAAGCTTCGTGAGCAAGAAAATTCGTATCGCCGTCCTTCACTTCTCGCATGAGACGGTCACCTTTCTGCCAAACGACACCGAGCTCTCAGACTTTATCTACGAGGGGTCACCTTGCAGAGATGAGGAACTGCTGCGCTATGACCCGCAAGGTTATATGGGTGGATTCGTCAAGTGTGCGAGGGAGTACTCGGAAGTCGAGCTCGTTGGCATCGAATCGCCTCTGTTCCCGAAAACCGGCATTGGCTCGGGCTGGGTCACCAACGAGGCTTTTGAGCACTTCGTGGGCGCCATGCTTCGAGACATGAAAGAGCGCGGCCCCTTCGACGGAGCCTACATGGCAGTGCACGGAGCGATGGCGGTGAGAGGTGTTTCGCGGCCAGAGGCAGAACTGGCCGCTCGTGTAAGAAAGCTCGTCGGTCCCAAGGTGGTGATTGCGGCTACGTTCGACCCGCATGGCAATGAAGACGAGCAGTTCCTCGCGTCCGCGAACCTCGCCTTTTGCGTCAAGTACTACCCGCACTACGACATGCATCTGCAAGGAGAACGAGCGGCCCGCGCCATGGTTCGAAGCATCAGAGGCGACTACCGGCCCACCTCGTCGTGTTTGAAGGTGCCCATCATCTCCGCCACGGTCGTCCAGTGGACCGGCGCATCTCCATGGATGGATTTGGTTCAGCGCGCTTTGACATGGGAGGCCCGTAAGCCCGACACCTACGTCAATGTCTTCTTTGGATTCCCTTGGGCGGACACGCCCGATGCCGGCATGACCATCCAGGTCATCACCAACGGGGACCAACGACTAGCAGACGAAGTGGCAAAGGACATGGCAAGTACCGCCTGGAGGCAAAGGGAATCGCTTCTTAGCTCGACCAAGGTGCACTCCATCGAGGATGGTGCGCGTCTGGCAGTGGAAGCAGTGACCGGCGGGCGGCGACCTGTAGTTCTGGCGGACCATAGCGACCGTTCGGGGTATGCCACGTGGCTGCTGACCGAGATGCTCCGTCTCAACGCTCGAAAGACTCTATTCGCGACGATAGCGGACGGTGACTTGGTCCGAAAGCTCTTTGCCGCCGGCGTGAAGATAGGCGACGCTTTCGACTACCCAATTGGAGGTCGAGTGGAAACGTCCGCCGGTGAGCCTGTGAGAATTTTCGGTTCTGTTCTCGCCAAAGGAACAGCTAGAGACGCGACTGGCAGCCGGGCCGAATGGATAAGCGTGCGCTTTGGCGATGGAAACGTGGTCGTTGTGAGTTCGAACCTCATGCAGATAGCCGAGCTGGAGATGCTCGAGGCAATGGACCTCGACCTGGGCCAGTTTGATGTGATTGCCATCAAGTCTCGAGTTCACTTTCGACGCGGTCTCTACGACAGCGGCTTCTCTCTCGAAGTTCTGCTAGTTGAGCCCGTCGAGCCGTTCTTGGGTACGACACGACTTGACGGCTTGCCGTATAAGAACTTGAACCTGGTCGACTACTATCCTTATGGGAGACTGACCTTCAGTCCTTGACGGCACTGCGTCGCTGATTGCTGCCGTCGCTCGAGGGGTCCTTCCACCGCGACGGGCCCGGTGAAGCCAGTGCGTGTCCGGCAGAATGCGGCCAAGAGCGGAACTACGCCACGGACATCCAGTTTTCGCCCGGAAGCGCCTGCCAGACGCTTAAAAATCAATAGGACTTCCCGAACCATGAAAACCCAGTACTACACATCTACAAGCCTTGATGGATTTCTGGCGACCGAGGACGAC
>NZ_JBFUFO010000021.1:0-106206 GCF_056403395.1 Variovorax sp. P2_H12
CAACGCAGCTTTGCCAGCGCCGAGTACGCATTGAAGAAGAAGCGCACGCGGCGGGAGAAGTTCCTGGCCGACATGGAGCGCGTCGTGCCTTGGGCGCGCTTGATCGGCGTGATCGAGCCGCTGTATCCCACGAGCGGCCGGGTCGGCCGCCAGCCGATCGGCGTCCCCAGGATGTTGCGCATGTACTGCCTCCAGCAGTGGTACGGCCTGGCCGACGAGGCGCTTGAAGATGCGCTGTACGACAGCCAGGCGCTGCGCGACTTCGTGGGCATCGACCTGTCGCGCGAGTCGGTGCCCGATGCCACGACGCTGCTGAAGTTCAGGCGACTGCTGCTGGACAACGACCTCACCAAGGCGCTGTTCGAGGAGATCAACGCCCATCTTGCGGAGCAAGGGCTTCTGATGCGCGCGGGAACCATCGTGGATGCGACCATCATCGCCGCGCCGAGTTCGACCAAGAATGAGGGCAACACGCGCGATCCCGAGATGCATCAGACCAAGAAGGGCAACGCCTGGCACTTTGGAATGAAGGCGCACATTGGAGTTGATGCCGAGTCGGGGCTCGTGCACACGGTGGTTGCGACGGCGGCCAACGTCAACGACGTGACCCGGGCCGGCGCGCTGCTGCACGGCGAGGAGACCGCGGCATTCGGTGATGCTGGCTACCGGGGTGTCGACAAGCGTGCAGAAGCGCAGGGCCCGAAGTGGCACGTGGCGATGCAACCGGGAAAGCGCCGGCAACTGGACCCGACACGCAAGTGGGCGCGCCTGCTTGAGAAGGCCGAGCAGTTGAAGGCGAGCATCAGGGCCAAGGTCGAACACCCATTCCACGTGATCAAGAATCTGTTTCGTCACAAGAAGACTCGCTACAAGGGCCTGGCCAAGAATGAAGCGCAGTTGTTCAGCCTGTTCGGGCTGGCCAATCTGGTCATTGCCAAGAGGTCGCTCCTGCGCGTCGCAGGCCGAGGTGCGTCTTGAGCACCGAAAGTGGCCTCGCAAGAGGCGCAAAACGCCTGGTGGGCAGACCTCACGGCGCGAAGTCGACCACAGTCACGACCGCATCGCGTCGTGATGCCCTCAGATCCGACGGCGCTGTTCATTGATCAGCATCTCCCTAGGAAGCAACGAGCGGTAGCGCCAGCGAGCGCCTGAATCGTTGTCCCAACCGAGCTGCAAGTGCCCTCGAGGGTCGTAGAAGAGTTCTCATGATCGATGTCCTAACAATGTTCGATTCGATGTCGTGATGGCAGATGCAAGCAGTCATACAACGAGCCCAAAAACAAAGCCGCCATCCTCAGTCGGATCGGCCGGTTCGCGATTTCGTTTTCTGAGCGCACCAGATACTCCATGGTTGATAGCTGCAAAGTGGCAAGTAAGAGCGACGAGGGAAAGAGTTTCATGGGCGAGTCACCTTTGGACATCGTTTGATTTGCAAAGCACTCGTAGAGCCCCCACTCACTCAAGCCTTGTCGTTCGGCAATCCTCTCCCAATTGCTGACAAGAAATCTTGTCAGCTTGGGATGAGCCGCAAAGAAGTCGAGGGCACATAGCAGCAAGCCATTCAGCTCCATCCGCTCCAATCCCGAGTTGTCAGCCCAAAGACGGATGTTGGACATGACCTGCGCTTTTGCCGCCTCGAAAAGACCGTCCTTATCGTCAAAGTAGTAGTAGACGAGCTTCTTGTTCAGGCCAACGGACTCGGCCACGCCATCGATCTTGATGTCCTCGAATCCCAATCGTCCAAATTCAGCCACTGCCGCCTCAAGCAGCCTAGCCTTGGTTCTTTCCTTGTTTCGGGTGCGTGGCGGGGCAACGGCGGTCATACGGGTACTCGATGGTGGCGGTGCATGGATCGCGGCATGGGGGGCATACGGCTTTTCACCGCCGCATGGCCGAGGCCCTCGGGACCATGCGGCCTGCGCAGACGGGTGCGTCCTCTGCTCTTCCATTCGCCCGCAAGCGGGCGAGAGCCGCACGCGCTGGCGCGCACCTCTTGCAGCGAACTCCGCAGCACCCGTCGGGCATGCTTCGAAAGGACAGGCGCGGCTCAAGTCAGTGCTCGAGATCAGTCGCGGTGACGTCCTTGACCTCGCCCTTGACGTTCATCCGACCTTCGTAAACCGGGCGCGCGCCCGTAGTGGGTCCCTGATACTGAACAAAGAACAGCGTGCCGCCCGTTTCCGTTGTCATGGCCTCTTCGTAGTGGGGGTCGCCATGGAATACGACGGTCCCCGGCCCATAGACCTTGCCGCCCATATTGAACTCACCGTCGATCACGTACCAGACCTGGGCGAAATCGTGCTTGTGCAAGCGGAAGCCCGCACCGGGCTCGTAGTGCAGGAAGCCCGCATTCGGTTCCGTAGGGCGGTCCGCGTTGGTGTGGAACAGGAACTTCGTCTTGTTCTTGAAGCGGCCCATCTCCCAGTCCATCGAATCGGGATTCCGATATTCAGGGGGGTTGTGCTGGCTGAGATCAAGCTGAACCTCATTGGACATGTCATCTCCTTGGATAATCGCCTTCAGGCGTGTTGCAGAATTTGGGGAATACGCGCAGCGGGCGGCGTGTTGCGGGAGCGGCCACAGCGGACCAGGCCATCGATCACTACCATGCCAACGCCGGGCAAGTCGCCGGCGGCAATGCTCTCTAGTAGGTTGGACTTGGAGGAATGCTGCGCAGTGTCGAGAAAGACGAAGTCGGCGGCGCGACCGACCTCAACGAAGCCGCAGTTGAGATTGCGTATGCGCGCGGTGTTTCCGGTCGCAAAGCAAATGGCCTGCTCGGCGGGCACCTCGCCAATGCTCGATAGCATGGCGATCAGCCGCAGGATGCCTGTGGGCTGCACACCGGACCCTGCAGGAGAATCGGTCCCCAGGATGACACGGTCCAACTGCCGCAGTTCCTTGGCCGCACGCAGGGCGAACAGCGCGGCAAACTCGTTGCCGTTGTGAACGATCTCGATCGCTCTGCCGCATCCCTCGCACAGACAGCGGATCTGCTTGGTCGACAGGGCGGTGTGACCGCCGTTGATGTGGCCGATAATGTCGGCATCGGCTTCCAACACCATCTCGGCGTCGACATAGCCGGAACCGGGCACGGAGGGCCCGCCGGTATGGATGGTGGACTGAATCCCGTACTTGCGTGACCACTCAACCATCTTGCGTGCGGTCGGCCCGTCCTTGACCGATCCCAGCCCGATCTCGCCGAGCAGGGTCACACCCGCCGCGGCGAGTTCACGGAAATCCTCTTCAACCATGCCGTGTTCAATGACCGGAGCACCCGCGAGCAGCTTCACGCCTCCGGGGCGGCTGTTCGCGTAGGCGCGCTGGGCGGTGATGGCCAACGCCTTGATGCCAACGATATCGCGCGGCCTGCCCGGAAGATGAACTTCGCCGGCCGAGATCATGGAGGTGACTCCGCCGTTCATAAACGATTCGATCCAGCCGATCTGGTTTTGCCTGGGAGTCCAGTCGCCAAAAACCGGATGCACGTGGCTGTCGATCAGCCCCGGGGCGAGCGCGCAGCCATTGGCATCGATGACCATGTCGGCTTGCTCACAGTCCAAGTCACCGAGCCGGCCGATCTCGACGATCATCCCATCTTCACAAAAGACGGCGTCGGCGTCCTTGATTGGGTCGTTCAGGTCACCCGTCAGCATGAGGCCGACGTTCTTGATGAGTAGTTTTCCAGCGGGGGCGGATGGAGATTGATCGTGCATGTTCTTAAAGGGAAAGGTACTGGCTGCGAATTTGCTTGTCAGCGATCAGCTCTCGCATGTCGCCCGAGAAGCGAACTTGGCCCCGCTCGAGCACATAGGCACGGTCGGAGACCAGGTTTGCGAAGTGGATGTTCTGCTCCGACAGGAGCACGCTAAGGCCCTGCCGCTTGAGTTGCTGAATCATGTGCGCCATCTGCTCGACAATCACCGGCGCCACGCCCTCGGAGGGCTCGTCGAGCATGACCAGATAGGGGTTGCCCATCAGAGTCCTCGCCACGGTGAGCATCTGCTGCTCGCCCCCGCTCATATGGCCGCCCGGACGCTGCGGCATTTGCCCGAGGTTCGGAAACATCGCAAAGAGTTCGGCCGTCGTCCACGCGCGCATACCTTCGCGGGGCAGTTGAGCGCCCACCGTCAGGTTCTCCATGACGGTCAGCTCACTGAAGATGCGACGCTCCTCCGGCACGAAGCCCAGGCCCAGGCGGGAGATCTGGTGCGACTGGAGCATGGAGATCTCGTGGCCCCGAAAGACAACGGAGCCGCTGCGTCTGCGCACCAGGGCCATGATGCTTTTCATGGTCGTGGACTTTCCAGCGCCGTTGCGGCCCATGAGGGCTACAACCTCGCCCGCGTTGACCTGCAGGTCGATGTCGAAGAGGATCTGCGCCCGACCGTAGTAGGCGTTCAGGGCCTTGACCTCCAACAGGGTCTTCGTCGTCATGCTGTGGCTCCGTCCAAGTCTTCGCTGGTGAACGTCTTTCCGGTGCCGAAGTAAGCTTCCTGCACCTGCGCATCTGCTCTGACCGCCTGCGGGTCGCCCTGCGCGATGAGCGTGCCACGTGCCAGGACAATCATCCGGTCCGCATAGCCGAACACCACATCCATGCTGTGCTCGGTGAACAGCGCCCCGATCCTCTGTTCGATCACCAGGCGCTTGGTCAGCGCAATCAGTTCGTTGCGCTCCTTCGGCCCCATGCCCGCGGTGGGCTCGTCCATCAACAGCAGTTTCGGCCTGTTGGACAACGCAATCGCCAGTTCCACCCGTTTGACGTCGCCATAGGCCAATACGCTGCAAGGCCTGTCCGCATGGTCTTGCATACCCACCTGCTCCAGCAGCGACAAAGCCTCTTGTCTGTAGGAGTGCGACATCGCCTGCCATGCATGGAACACGCTGGACCTGTGCGAATGCAGTGCAAGCTGTACGTTTTCCATGACGGTCATGGAACCAAACGTCGCTGCGATCTGGAACGTGCGGCCGACGCCATGGTTCCAGACCTGCCTTGGCGATTTGCCCACGACATCAACCCCGTCCAATATGACTTGCCCGCTGTCGGGCTTGAGCTGACCATTGAGCATATTGAAGCAGGTGGATTTGCCCGCGCCGTTGGGTCCGATTAGCGCTAGCAGCTCACCTGCCTGCACCTCGAAGGACACATTGCATACCGCAGCCACGCCCGCGAAACGCTTGCTCAGATGGCGTACCGATAGCAAGCTCATGCCCTGACCTCCAAGGCCGATACCGGCTCTGCGACAGGCCCCTTGCGCGAGCGGGACGTTCTGAACGACTCGACCATCGCCTGCAACGAGCCGACAATCCCCGCTGGGAACACGATGACCAATGTGAGAATGATCAATCCCAGCAGCGCACGCCAGTAGTCCGTGCTGCGAGCCACCGTGTCTTGCAGCCAGACGAAGACCGATGCACCGACAATGGGTCCAGCGATGGTCTGCACGCCGCCCAGGAGCACCATGACCAAGCCGTCAATGGACTTGGCCACGTGGATGGCCTCTGGCGAGATACTGCCCTTCGCGAACGCGAACAGCGTCCCGGCCAAGCCGCCGAATGTGCCGGCAAGAACGAAGGCTGCCCACTGCACGCGCTTGCAATCGATCCCGATTGCGCCCGCGCGCAACTCCGAGTCACGCACGGCGCGCACGGCGAAGCCGAACGGCGAGAACAGAGCCCGTCGCATGTACCAGATACCTCCTAAGGCGAGCGCGAGCGAAAAGTAGTAGTAGGCAGTGGTCGAACGCAGCCATTGCGGCGGCCGCAAACCAATCAGCCCATTGCTTCCGCCAGTTACTGCATCCCATTGGTAGGCGATGGCCCAGACCAGTTGTCCGAACGCCAGGGTCAGCATGGACAGATAGACGCCGGAGAGCCGGACGCTGAACCAACCGAAGACAACCGCGCCGACCGCCGCGCCGAGGACGCCCAGAGGAAGCGCGGTCATCACGCCCAGACCTGCCGACTTCACGAACACCGCTGCGACATAGGCGCCCAGCCCGAAATACGCCGCATGGCCAAAGGAGTGCATGCCACCTGGCCCCATGATGAAATGCAGGCTCGCCGCGAACAGCATCGCGATCAGCACGTCGACGCCAAGAACCATCAGGTAGGGGAAACTGCGTTCAAGCGCAGGCAGCGCAAGCAAGACCACTGCCGCAACGATCGCGGCGCGGCGCATCCGCTCAGAGGCAGGGCGCAAGACCGGCTCCTGACCAGCTGCCACCGAATTCGTGCTGGAGGGCCTGCCCAGCAAGCCGTGCGGGCGGAACACGAGGACGACCGCCATCACGACAAACTCCACTACGAGGGTGAATTTGAACACCGGCAGCGCAACTCCGAACAGGGTGATCGTGCCAAGCGCGATGCACAGCGCCTTCAATTCGCAGATGAGGAGCGCAGCGACAAAGGCGCCCGGGATGGATCCCATCCCGCCGACCACGACCACAGCGAATGCTGTGCCAATGGTGTCCATGTCGAGTGCCAGGTTGGCGGGCATGCGCGGTCCTTGCAAGGCGCCGCCGAGGCCAGCCAGCAGGCAGCCCAACGCAAACACCGCGGTGAACAGGCGTCCCTGGTTGACGCCGAGCGCGCCCACCATCTCTCGATCCTGTGTGGCGGCACGCACCAGCACGCCCCAACGGGTGCGCTTGAACAAGAGCCAAAGCGCACCGAGCAGCGCCGGTCCCAATGCGATCATGAAGATGTCGTAGGAGGGAAAGAGCGTGCCCAAGATGGACACGGCGCCTTCCAGCCCAGGAGCTCGCGGCGCGAACAACTCGTCAGCACCCCAGAGCCACAGCGCGGCATCCTTGATGATGAGCACCAAGGCGAACGTGGCCAACAGTTGGAACAGCTCCGGAGCGCTGTAGATCCGGCGCAGGATGGTCAGCTCAACGAGTGCACCTAGGAGCCCCACCAGCAGCGCCGCCAACAGGGTACTGATCCAGAAGCCGAGCGCACCGCCCCCGATGGCAGTCACCAGGCTGTAAGCCAGGTAGATGCCGACCATGAAGAATGAGCCGTGCGCGAAATTGACGATGCGAGTGACGCCGAAGATCAGTGATAAACCCGACGCGATAAGAAAGATCACCGATGCGTCGGCCAATCCATTGATCAGCTGAGGAAGAAGGCTCTGCAAGGTCATGGCCAGGCCTACTTGGCGGGACGCAGCTTCGAAACTTCGCTGTCCGACGGCACGACACTCGCGCCGTCGATGTAGCGGTAGTCAACCATGTAGCCCTTGCCATCCTTCAATGCGACCTTGCCGATATAGGCCCCCATGGTCGACTGGTTGTCCTGGGCGCGGATCACTACCGACCCCATGGGCGTGTCGACGCCTAACCCCTTGAAAGCGGTCACGATGGCCTCAGGATCATCCGATCTGGCCTTGCGCAAGCCTTGCGCGAGCGCGTGCAGCGTCGAGTACCCGACCAGCGAGCCCAGGCGCGGGAAGTCGTTGAACTTCTTCCGGTACGCCTCCACGAATTTCTTGCTCTCCGGCGTGTTGATGGAGTACCAGGGGTAGCCTGTCACGATCCAGCCCTGTGGCGCCTCGGCGCCGAGCGGATCCAGGTACTCTGGCCGGCCGGTCAGCATGGAATAGACCTGGACCGAATCAAACAGCTTGCGGCTGTTGCCCTCGCGAACGAACCTGCCCAGGTCCGCGCCGAAGAGGACGTTGAAGATTGCGTCCGGCTTGGCATCGAGCAGCGCCTGCGCGATGGCACCCGCATCTACCTTGCCCAGCGGCGGTGCCTGCTCCGCGACGAATTCGACGTCTGGTTGCTGGCTCTTCAGAAGCTTCTTGAACGTGGCGGCTGCAGACTGCCCGAGTTCGTAATTGGGGTAGACGAGCGCCCAGCGCTTCTTGTTCTGCTTGGCCGCCTCGTTGGCCAGCATGGCGACCGACATATAGGTGGATGGGCCCAGCCTGTAGACGTAGCGATTGCCCTCGGACCAGATCACACGGTCAGTGCCGGGCTCGCCAAAGAGATAGAGCACCTGACGGTTTTTCGCGAAGTCCGCTAGGGCCACAGCCACGTTCGAAAGGAAGCCTCCGAAGTACAGGCGGACGCCTTCACGCGAGTACAGCTCTTCGGCCACACGAACGGCATCGCCGGGGTTGCCGTTGTCATCGCGCGAGATCACCTCGAGCTTGCGGCCAAGCACTCCTCCCGAGCCGTTGATTTCGTCCAGTGCCAATTGCCAGCCGCGCTTGTAGTGATCGAGGTACGAGGGCGTGACCTTGTAGCTGTTGACCTCACCAATCTTGATGACGCCCTGCGCATGACATGCGCCAGCGACCGCCACGGCCAGTGCGGCCAGCCAACTCCGTGAGAAGAAGTTCATGATGCCGATCCTTCAAAAAAGTGCATAACCGATTGATATGGATCCATTTGCAGATTCCATGCCAGTCTACGCCTAACCTCCAAGGACTAACTCACGGGTTAACCCTTGCTAAAAGCACAAAAGCGCAACTTATGGATCCATTATCTGAGCAATGGGCCATAGCCTGCATCTGCACGCCACGACTCTGTGCGCTGACCTTCGGCTTTTTGCTGCATTTTGGTGCCGACCAGAGGCCGATCGCACCCACATGGACCTGAAATACGCATAAGCGGTCCAGTATTGCCAGGCATGCGTTTTGCTTTTTCTTTTCTGGATCCAACAAAGACATTTAAGGATGCTCTATGCGACAAACCATATACACCACCTGCACACTTGACTGCCCGGACGGCTGCGGAATCCGCGCCCAAGTCGAGGACGGCCGGATCGTGAAGCTCGAGGGCCATCCGGAGCACCCCTTCACGCGTGGCTATCTGTGTGGCAAGACCTACAGGTTCCCGGAACGCGTCTACAGCGAGGAGCGTCAGCTGTACCCCATGCGTCGGGAGGGCGGCCATCGAGCGGGGGCGTGGATACGAATCGGCTGGGAGGAGGCACTGGAACTGGCCGCGGACAGGATTCGCCGGTTCATTGCACAGGACGGCAGCCTTTCTCTCATGCACTACCAGCGCACCGGCTCATGGGGCGCAACCAAGCATCTGAGCCGTCGTTTTTGGAATCTCCTGGGTGGCGTGACGACGACCAGCGGCTCCCTTTGCAGTGGGGCCGCGCGCGCCGGACAAGCCATGGACTTCGGCATACGGCTTGGTCACGATCCGTCGGATCTCGTCAACAGCAAACTCGTGCTTCTGTGGGGACGGAATCCCATGGCAACCAACCTACACACCGTGCCCCTGCTCAAGGAAGTCCGCGCGGCGGGTGGCAAGGTCATCCTGGTCGACCCCGTGCGCAGCGAGTCCGCGACGATCTGCGACTCCCATGTCCAACCCCGCGTGGCGCGTGATGCCGAGCTGGCCTTGGCGATGGCAAAGGCCGTCCTTGAAGCGGGCTTGGAAGACAAGGAGTTCATAGCGAACCACTGCACCAACGTCGAGGCGTATCTTCAGCTTTTGGAGCGGCATTCGATGCACGACCTGTGTGCAGCCTGCGGCCTGTCGGAGGTCGCAGTGCGCACCCTGGCCGTCGAGTACGCGACAGCGCGACCTGCGGCGATCCTGTTTGGCTGGGGCCTCAACAAGTACAAGCACAGCGCCGAGATCTTCCGCTGTGTGGACGCCCTGGCCGCCCTGTGCGGCTACATCGGTGTTCCCGGGGGGGGCGCCACCCTGGGGTTCCAGACCCAGCGCCACTTCGACAAGAAGGTCGAGGCTGCGGATCGGGCCACCGCGGCGCGTGCCATCCCAGAGCCTCTGCTTGGCCAATGTCTGCTCGATACGCAGGACCCGCCAGTGCGCATGATGTTCGTCAACGGCGGCAATCCGATCAACCAGTCGCCGAACTCGAACCTTGTGGCGAAGGCCTTTGACCGGCTGGAGTTCACGGTTGTTGTGGACATGTTCCTGAACGATACGTCGGACTACGCGGACCTGTTTCTGCCCACCACTACCTTCCTGGAGGAGGAGGATATCCTGGTCTCCTGGGGCCACAACATCATCGGCGGCGTTAATCCGGTCATCGCCCCGGTCGGCGAGGCTCGCTCGGATCTCTGGATTTTCCAGGAGTTGGCCAAGCGCCTTGGCATCGGCGAAGAGATGGCAGGTTCGCCGCGCGAATGGCTGCAGCGCATGCTCAAGCCGATGGAGGCGCAAGGCCTGTCCGTCGAGCGCGTCATGCAGGGGCCGGTGCGCTGCCCGACGGCACCACAGGTGCCGTTCGCGGACAAGAAATTTGCGACCCCGTCAGGCCGATTCCAGTTTATCGACGACATCGAGTTGCAGCAACGCGAAGTGCAAGGCTATCCCCTCACCTTCGTAACCAACTTCAGCAAGACATGGCTGCTCTCACAGATGACCTCCACCGAGCACCCGGGTCCCTTCGTGCGCATCGGCACCGACACCGCCGAGCGATACGGCGTGAAGGACAAGGACGAGATCATCGTCCGGTCCGCGGTCGGGCAGCTGCGATTGACCGCACATGTCGACGCACGCGTCGGCCCCGGGATGGTGGTGATGCCGGTGGGAACCTGGATCAAGCGCGGGGGTGGTGCGAACGTGCTGACCGAAGACGTGCTGAGTAACTTCGGCGAAATGGCCGCTTACGGCGATACGCGTGTCGCCATCGAACTCGCCAGCCCTACCCCCTAAACCCACGAATTGGAGATCCGAAGTGACCGTCGTAGTGACTGAAAACTGTGAGAACTGCCGCTTTGCAGAGTGCGTGGCGGTGTGTCCCGTGGCATGCTTCCACGGCGACGAGAAGATGCTGTATGTCGATTCGGACACATGCGTGGATTGCGGCGCGTGCGTTCCAGTCTGCCCCGTCAAGGCCATCTATTTCGAACACGACCTGCCCGCGCCGATGTCGCACTGGCTGGACATCAACCGCGAGCGCGCATCCATGCTCCCCAGCGTCACGGAGCAGTCCGAGGCCTTGCCAGGCGCATGGGAAAAGCGCGCGTCGCTCGGCTTCTGAGGCAGTCCGTGCAAAGTACCTTCAACTCACCTCCCGAGATCGCCATCGTCGGCGCCGGCCCGAGTGGCTTTTATGCAGCCGAGGCACTGCTCAAGCTGGGCATCAACGTGGCACTGATCGAGCGCCTTCCCGCCCCTTTCGGCCTGGTGCGCTACGGCGTGGCACCGGATCACCAGAAGCTCAAGACGACCATCGCCGCGTACGAGCGCATCGCGCAATCTTCGCATCTGCACTTCTTCGGCAACGTGGAGGTCGGTAGGGACGTCAGTGTGGACAGCTTGCGCAAGATGTTCCACGCCGTAATCTTCGCCCATGGTGCGCACGGCGACCGCACGCTCGGCATCGTCGGGGAAGATTTGCGGGGCTGCCATGGGGCATCGGCCTTCGTCGGATGGTACAACGGCCACCCGGACTGCCGGGACCACGCCTTCGATCTGAGCCAGGAAGCTGCCGTCATCCTCGGCAACGGGAACGTTGCCCTTGATATCGCCCGCATTCTTGCCAAACCGGTCGAGGCACTGGGCGCCTCCGACATTGCGGACCACGCCCTGCAGGCGCTGGCCGTAAGCAATATCCGGGATATCCATATCGTCGGACGACGCGGCCCTTCGCACGCCAAGTTCTCCGCCAACGAGCTGAGGGAGTTGGCCCAGATCGAGGACTGCTCGATTCATTTTGATGCATGGGATCTCGCCGAGCCAAACCCGCCCAACTCCACCGTCGCGTGGCTCAACTCGCTCGCGCACAGCGCCGTGGACAGCCATCGCCGCCGGATCCACTTCCATTTCTTCAAGCGGCCCGTGCGTGTGGAGGGTACCCAGCGCATGAGTTCAATGGTGCTCGAAAAAACCCAGGCCTGCGAAGCGGATCCGTCCAGGATTACGGGAACGGGGGAAGAGTGCCAGATTCCGGCCGGCCTTCTCTTCAAGGCGGTGGGCTACCGCGGCCGCGCCATCCTAGGCCTACCGTTCGACCATGAGCGGGGCGTGGTACCAACACTTCAAGACAGAGTATTGGGAGACGAAGGGCAGGCGATCCCGCGCCTCTATGCAACGGGGTGGGTCAAGCGCGGGCCATCCGGTGTGATCGGCACAAATCGTGCCGACAGCGTTGCCGTGACGCGCCGAGTCGTGGAAGACCTGGCAGCGGAACATCTCGGCGATGTTGGAGGCGTGCAGGCCTTGCGAGAGCACTTGTGCGGACGAACGACCATTGACTTCAAGGACTGGCTTCGAATCGACCAGGCCGAAATCGCGGCCGGCCTCGTCGCATCCAAGCCCCGTGAAAAATTCACACGCATCCAAGAGTTACTTGCAGCTGCGCAGTAGAGGGTCCCTATGCATCCAACCACCCCGCACGATCTCGAGATTTCCGATCACGACGCTTCGGAGCTAGGGCATCAGGACTTCCCAACGGTGCCAGCGAGCCTGACAACATTGCTCACGCGGCGCTCGGCTGGTCCCCGCCACCTAGCGTTTCCTGCTCCAAACGAAGCGCATCTGACGGTCATGGCTCTGGCCGCCCTGCGCGCCCCGGACCACGGTGCGTTGACGCCCTATCGCTTCATCGTCGTCGAATCCGACTCAATCGATCTGCTGGCCGACCTGTTCGGTGAGGCCGCCCGAGCGGAGGGCGCGTCGAGCGAAGCTGCCGCCTTAGAGATGGAGCGCGCTCGGCGAGCGCCCTTGACCATCGCAGTGATTGCCAACCTTTCCGTCGAGCGACCCATCCCGGCGCACGAACAGTGGATGGCCGTCGGCGGCGCGATCGCGAACTTCTTGAACGCAGCGCATGCCCTCGGCTTTGCGGGCAAGATGCTCAGCGGACGCAAGGTCCTCAGCCCCTGCCTTGCGCGCGCCTTCTGCAAGGAGGGCGAGTATCTCGTCGGCTGGATCGTCCTAGGCACACTGAATTCGGGGTGGACTCCCCCGAAAGCCAGGCACCCCCACTCCATCCTGTCCAAATGGCCATGTCCGCAGCGCCCCGGCGCTCAGGATCGGGCGTGAACCTGGTTCTCCAGCCAGGCGGCCACGAACTCACCGGACTCCACGACGTGCAGTGCCATTGCCTGCCGCGCGGCCATGTCGTCGCGCGCCTCCAGTGCCGCGAGGATTGCGTCGTGGTGCGCGATGTTTCTCTCCATCCGGTGCTTGTACATGCCAAGCGCGGAAGAGGCGATCACACCGCGCGAGGAGCCCAGTTCGAGGTCCGCAATGATCTTTTGCAAGTACGCGTTGCACGACGCCTGAAAGATGATCGCGTGGAACTCGCTGTTCGTGGTGACCCATTCCTTACGGGCCGCTTGGTAGGCGCTCGTTTCCGCGTGATCCACGGGACTGTCGGCTCGCAGGCGGTTCAGATCCGTGACAGCTTGCACAAACCGCTCGTGGATCTTCCTCAGCTCGATCAGCTGCTGGTCCGTGATCCATTGCGCAGCCAACTGTGCCGCCAACCCCTCCACCTCCGAGCGAACGCGATAGATATCCCTTACATCCTTGGAGCTCTGGGACTTGACTACCGCTCCGGACTGGCTCTGGTCGACGATTCCCCGAGCGGCGAGCTGGGACAACGCCTGCCTCACGGGCGTCCGACTCACTTGGAAAGTGTTTGCAAGTGCCACCTGCTTTAACTTTTGGCCGGGGAGGTATTCGCCTGTGGAGATCTTGTGCTGAATCTGGTCTACAAGCTGATCGACCAGTTTTTCTTCTGCCGAGAAAGCCATACTGCCTTTGGTGGTTGATTTGGATTGATTCGCACCATTTTACCGATGATGGGATCCAGAATATGAATTTTCAGGACCAGACCGATCTAATATGGATTGATTCTGACTTGCCTCATGCCTTTCGGGAGCGATGGAGAGCACATGACCTCACTGCACCTCAGCCACTATGCACTACTCCAGATCGGGCTCGATGCGGGCGAACATGAAATCGAGCACGGCTACTTGCAGCGTCTCGCGGGCCTGCCCAAGGTTGGCTGGCGCCGGCAGCTGTGGCTGTGGGCGACCGGCGAGAGCGAAGAAAGCCTACGGCATGCCAGAGACACCTTGCACGACAAGAACGCCAGGAAACGCTATGACCAGAAACTGGCAGCCGAACGCTGGCAATGGATCCCGATGACGTGAAACCTGATCCCGGCAGTTCTCGATCATCAATGCGCGTCATCCCGATGCTCAGTCAGCCCGCCGCAGTGCCTTCGCTTGAGGTGGCGGCGTCCAGCAGGCCGGATTCTGGCGCACAGTTGTCGGACCGCCTGGGCCGCCCGCTCACCGACTTGCGCATCAGCGTCACCGACCGCTGCAACTTCCGCTGCAGCTACTGCATGCCCAAGGAGGTATTTGACAAGGACCATGTCTACCTGCCGAATAACGCACTGCTGAGCTTTGAGGAGATCACCCGCACGGCCAGGCTATTCGTGCAGCAGGGCGTGCGCAAGATCCGGCTCACCGGCGGCGAGCCGCTGCTGCGCAAGAACATCGAGCTGCTGGTGGAGCAGCTCGCTCAGATCCGCACAGCGGAAGGCGCCCCCCTGGACCTCACCCTCACCACTAACGGCTCGCTGCTCTCACGCAAGGCGGCCGCGCTGAAGGCCGCGGGGCTACGCCGTGTCACCGTCAGCCTGGACGGGCTGGACGATACGGTGTTTCGCCGCATGAACGACGTCGACTTCCCGGTCGCCGACGTGCTGGCGGGCATCGAGGCCGCGCAGGCCGCAGGCCTCGGTCCGCTAAAGGTCAACATGGTCGTCAAGCGCGGCACCAACGAACGGGAGATCCTACGCATGGCGCGGTACTTCCGCGGCACCGGAGTGGTGCTGCGATTCATCGAGTACATGGATGTGGGCGCCACCAACGGCTGGCGCATGAACGAAGTGCTGCCCTCGGCCGACGTCATCGCGCGCATCCACGCCGAATTTCCGCTGGTGCCACTGCAGCCCTCCATACCCGGCGAGACGGCGCAGCGCTGGGCCTATGCCGGCGGCGGCGGCGAGATCGGCGTGATCAGCAGCGTGACCCAGGCCTTCTGCCACGACTGCAGCCGCGCGCGCCTGTCGACCGAAGGCAAGCTCTACCTGTGCCTGTTCGCCACCGCGGGCCACGACCTGCGCCCGCTGCTGCGCGGCGCGGCCACCGACGACGACATCTCCTCGGCCATCAGCCACATCTGGCAGGGCCGCGCCGACCGCTACTCGGAGCTGCGCACGCTACAAGGCCCGGCCGAAACCGGCCACGCCGATGACAAGGCGCCGCGCCGCGTCGAGATGAGCTACATCGGCGGATGATGCAGGCGCCCGCCATGCCCGCGCAGACCATCGCGCCTGCCGACATCACGGGATTGCTGCTGGCCGGCGGACGCGGCACGCGCATGGGCAGCATCGACGGTTCTGTCGCGCTAAGCCGAGGTTGGTAAGCTGAGGCGGAACTGTTGACTGGACGAAAACGTGATCGAGGCTTTGCGCAAGGTGATCAAGCGGATGCATTACCCGCTGGAGGTGATGCTGGTGTGCGTGCGATGGTACGCGGCCTATCCGCTGAGCCTGCGGCACATTGAAGAGATGATGGCCGAGCGCGGCGTATCTGTCGATCACGCCACGGTCCATCGCTGGGCGATCAAGATACTGCCCATACTGGCGTCGGTGTTCCGGCGACGCAAACGCCGCGTGGGCACGAGTTGGCGAATGGACGAAACCTATATCAAGGTCGCCGGCCAGTGGAAGTATCTGTACCGCGATCCAGAGCGTCAACGATGACGCCGGGGTGGCCATCGAACTGCGGCAGAGCAAATACCTCAATAACGTCGTGGAGCAGGACCATCGCGCGATCAAACGTGTCGTGCGTCCCATGCTGGGGTTCAAGTCCTTTCGCTGCGCACGTATCCTGATTGCCGGCATTGAGTTGATGCGCATGATCAAGAAGGGCCAACTCCACCGCGCCCAAAGCCAAGCCTCGCCCGCGGCATCGCAGTTTTATTTGCTGGCTTTCTGAGCGACACCGAGAAACCACGCTCGCTCAGGCCGGCGCTGCTATTGCGACAGAGCCCCATTTCGCGTCCCTGCGCAGCGTGAGCGTATAGCTGGTCGGCGACGTCTGTTTCCAGCTCTCAGCCAGCCCAGGACGAAGCCTCATGTCCTTGTCGGTCGTGAGTAGCGATTCATAAACCATCTCGTATATCTGCCACGAGTTGACGGTACCCGCGACGTGCACGCCCATGCTGTCCCAGGGCCTTGATGCCGCTGAAGCGTGACCATGCGCTGCTCGACCCCAGCCAGCTCTCTGGCATGGCCGAGGAAGCCGCGCAAGACCTGATGGCCGAAGGCGAATCGGACAACACGCGCCTGGCGTACCGCGCCGCCATGCGCTACTGGGCGGCCTGGTTCGGTGCACGCTACGGCCGTCAGATGGCGCTGCCAGTCGCTCGCTGATCCTGAACGGACACATCGACGTGGTGCCGATCGGCCATCCGCAGCTGTGGGCGACGCCGCCCCTTCGAGCCGCGCATTGTCGGCGATCGCGTCTATCTCCGGTGCGCATGCCCTCCTCACCAACTTCGTGATCGCCTGGAACACCGCGCGCATGCAAGCCGTGGTCGACCGTTGGCGAAAGGAAGGCATGGACGTCGAGGACGAATGGCTGCGTCGGCTTGGACCCGTGCACTTCGAGCACATCAATTTCCGCGGCACGTTCAGCGTCGCGGTGCAGCGGTACGCGAAGGCGCTGATCAGGCAAGGACCGGCTGCTCGACAGGCCGCGCGCAAATAGCACGCCGTTTCATCGTGACGGTGCCGACGTCAGACGCGGCCACCGGGCGCACCATTTCGGCATCGCCACAAAATGCACGAAAACCGAGATCACCCCAAGTACGACGCTGGCGTCTTCACGCCGCCGAAAGTCCCGAACAACTCGCGTGCGGGCCAATACTGGGGCGCTCGCTTTGGCTACGCCAACGGCCCGTTGGACGTTGCTACTTCCTACGGCGAGGCCACGATTGCCGACAACTACTTCGCTGGCAGCGTGCCGTTCGTTTCGGGCGGCACCTTCCAGGCCAGGGCCTCGCGAGGGTACGACCTGGGCATTCGTCACGCGTTCTGATCAACGCAGTGCGTGACAAAGCGCTGCAGGTTGGCCGAAAATCGCTTACGGCGATGATGGATCAGATATAGGCGACGCGTCAGGCGCGGCAGCGCGGTCTCCAGCACCACCAGCCTGCCCAGGGTCAAGAGGTCTTGCACTGCGCAAAGCGAGAGGCAGGCGAGACCCAAGCCCTCTGCGGCGGCCTGCTTGATCGCCTCCGTGCTGCCCGGGAGCATCTCGCCGTCAAGGTGATGCAGATGGGACAGCAACGCTTGCTCCGTTGCTTCGCGCGTGCCAGAGCCGGGTTCGCGCAGCAGCCATCGCGTCTGCCGCAGTGCCTTGAGCGGCACTCGCTGCCCCCGCTTTGCACCAGGGGGTGCATCGGCGCGCACACGATCACCAGATCGTCTTCGCGCCAGGGCACCACGCGAACGTCCGCTTCGCGGCAGGGGCCTTCGATCAGCCCCATGTCGACCTCCAGCCGGGTCACGGCCCCTGCCACGTCGCGCGTATTGCCGATCTGCACATCGACGCCCGCGGCAGGCCATGCCCTCAGATAACTGGCCACCAGCGCCGGCAAAAGGTAGTTGCCAATGGTGGTGCTGGCCCCGATTCGCAACCGTGTTGCCATCGCGTCATGACCGGCCGCCCCGCTGCCGCCGCCGAGCTGGCTTTCGATGTCCTGCGCGCTCTCCAGCAGCGCCCTCGCCTGCGGCAGCAAGGATCGCCCGTTGTCGTTGAGAAGCAGACGTTTGCCGACCCGATCGAACAGCTGTGCGCCAAGCAGGTTCTCCAGTTCGTTCAGCGCTCCACTCGTGGCGGACTGCGAGAGCGCCAATCGCAGCCCTGCCGCCGTCGTGCTGCCGGCGTCGGCAATCGCCGTGAAGATGAGGAGTTGCCGCAGCGTGAGTCGCATGATCTTGTTCGATATACCTGTTTGATAGGTTATTTATAACTGAACTATCCGTTTGTCTGATAGGTCTTGGAGCCTCAAAGTTCGTCTGGACCCACCGAAATCAAACGAATTGCTGACCCCGATGTCCTCCATCGCCGACCTCGTCCTCTCGCCCCAGTCGCCCGCCGCAAACGTCTGGACGCGCTGGCGCGGAGTGGTCCCGGGGCTTGCCTTGACGGGCGCGATTGCCTTCGCATCGATCCATCTCGCGCAAGTCGACTGGCTGCAATCCAACGGGATCAGCGCGCTGACCCTGGCCATCGTGTTGGGTATGGTGGTCGGCAACACGGTGTATTCGCGGATCAGCACGGTGGCCGACGCCGGCGTGACGCTGTCCAAGGCAAAGCTCCTGCGACTGGGCATCATCCTTTACGGCCTACGCCTCACATTCCAGGACATCGGCAACGTGGGCTGGGCAGGCGTGGCGATCGACGCGGCGGTGATCTGCAGCACCTTCGGTCTGGCCTGCTTCGTGGGTACGCGGGTATTCGGCCTCGACCGCAAGACGGCGATGCTGATCGGTACCGGCAGTTCGATCTGTGGTGCGGCCGCGGTGATGGCTGCTGAACCGGTCGTCCGCGCTCGCGCCGAGCATGTCACGGTGGCCGTCGCCACGGTGGTGGTGTTCGGCACGCTCGCCATGTTTCTCTACCCAGTGCTGTATCACGTGAACGCGCAATATCACTGGGTCACGATGTCGCCGAACGCCTACGGCGTGTTTGCAGGGTCGACCATTCACGAGGTGGCTCAGGTCGTCGCTGCCGGGCGCGCAGTCGGCGAACAGGCCGCAAACACGGCGGTGATCGCGAAGATGGTTCGCGTGATGATGTTGGCCCCCTTCCTGATCATGCTGTCGGCATGGTTGACGCGCTCGTCGCGGCACGAGAACGCCTCGGAGCGCACAGATCACCGCAGCGATGCAAAGCAAGGCGGCGGCCTCGTGATCCCCTGGTTTGCATTCGGCTTCGTGGCCGTGGCGAGGTTGAATTCGCTCGACGTGCTTCCGTCCGCTGTCGTCAGCCAGGTCACCAGTATCGACGGCGCGCTCCTCGCGATGGCGATGGCCGGCCTGGGCCTTTCGACCCGTGTTTCGGCGGTCCGCAAGGCCGGCTTCAAGCCGCTGGCGTTGGCAGCGGTGCTGTTCGCCTGATTGATCGCCGGAGGGTTCGCCATCAACGCTGGTGTGACGGCTCTGCTGAACTGAGCGGCAGCGAATTTTTTCGCAAGTGGAGTTCGCGAGAGAGACTGGAGCCCCGGTTTGCGCCATGCGGATGCAGCCGATCACACACGACCTCGCCCGCTGCCGAGGGCCCATCCGCCAACACTTTGCGTGCAAGCGCCATCTGCTGCGCGCATCGCTCTACCTGAGCGACAAGGACGGGGCCGCCCTGGCGGTCAATGCTTCCCCCTCCCCTTAACAGGCTTGATTCCGGGTACCGGCAGGGAGGACATGCTCAAAACGTTGCGAACGACTTGGGTCGTCGCTCCCTGTTAAGAGCAAGCACGCCTCAATCCCTCAATGTCACGCGCGCTTAGACTTTCGCGGACCGCATCCGGGGGTCAGTTCCGTGCTGGTTTGTTGTTCGAACCAACGCACAACTTCGCTGATACTGGCACCCGCGCCCGCTGCGTGATCAGCCATGCGCCACAGCTGCTGGCCGACGCCCCAGATGGGAACTGGCGTATCAGTCTGCTTGGCAAGTTCGACGGCAATGCCTACGTCCTTCAGCATAAACTTCAAACCTTGCGCGACGATCAATCGCAGGAGCTGGCTGCGAGGAATGTCTGGCCTAGGCCTGGCCTAGGCCAGGCAAGCTTGGGCATCCCTGGGCTCGCCCAGGTTGGCTATCCAAACAAGCCGGTCCGGCTTGTTGTCGGTTACTCTGCCGGCGGAGGCGTGGACGCGGTCGCAAGGCGGCTGGCGCCTCGGCTCGGCGCCGTCTTAGGTCAATCATGCATCGTCGAAAATCGGGCAGGCGCGAGCGGCGTCATCGCGGCCGACACTGTGGCCAAGGCAACCCCGGACGGATACACCTTCTTCATCGGGGATACCGCAACACTGGTGGCTCCGTTCTTGCAGGTGAAGCTTCCCTTTGATATCACTAAGAGCTTTACCCCCGTTGCGCGGCTATTTCGACTGCCGCTGATCGTTGCTGCTTCAAACGACTTCCCGGCAAAGAACCCACGGGATCTCATTTCGGCTCTCAAGGCAGCACCAGGCAAATATTCATATGGCACGCCTGGCATCGGAACCGTTCAACATCTCGGATTCGAGCTGTTGAAGGTCCGCACCGGCACGTTTCTCACTCACATCCCCTACCGAGGCGCTGCCCAAATCATTCCCGATCTGATCGGAGGACAACTCCAACTCGCCGCGTTGTCTGCCTCTTCTGCGATGTCCCAGGCAAAGTCTGGGCGGGTTCGCCCAATCGGCATCATGAGCAATGACAAGCTGCTGGGCGCGGAAGGAGTTCCGTCATTCGTAGATGTTATTCCCGGGTTTGACGCCGCGCCGACATTGTTCATGCTCGCTCCTGACGGCACGCCTCAGGCCATCGTCGAACGGCTGAACCAAGCGATCAGCAGCCTCATGAGCGATCCGCAAATGCGGGACGCGGCTGCCCAGCAAAGCGCCGTTCCTGCTTTTCTTCCTTCGCCTGCTCATCGCACTTGGATGACCGAAGAGTCGGAGCGCTGGGGCGCCATCGTCCGAAACCAGAAGATCACCGCGGGCTGATCTGCTCGTTACTTCGGCCATGCGCGGTTGGCAGTACCATCACCGCACATGGAAGGCCGAACATATGGGCAAAAAGTCAAGCGGAGACATCCTTACGATCATCAAGCATCGCGTCGCAGATGGCGTGCTTCTGCCTGGCGGTGCGATCAACGAACGAGAAATTGCTGATGAGTTCTCGGTGTCGAGGACGCCCGTCCGTGAAGCACTTCTTCAACTTGCGGTTCTCGGCTTCGTGGTGATCGTGCCGCGATCAGGCATCTTCGTGTCCAAACTAGCGGTACGAGAGTTGCTTGCAATGCTTGAGACCCTGGCCAGTCTTGAGGGACTATGCCTTAGTCTTGTCGCGGAGCGAATTGATGGTGCGAGCATGCAATCCGTAATTGCCGTGCACGCCGAGGCCGAGCAAGCGGTCAAGAGCGCCGATGCTGCCGCTTACACGCGATGCAACAAAGAGTTTCACGATCTTCTGTACCGAACATGCCGGAATGAGTTCCTGGTTGGTCAGATCGACCTGATCCGCAGCCGGACGGCGATGTACCGGCCTAAGCGCTTCGATATGGTGGGCGGCCTGCGCCGTTCATGGCTTGGACACGGGCAGATGATCGAAGCGGTTTTAGGGGGAGACAAACAGGCTGCGTACGACTTGGCCGTAGAGCACATAGCCATGGGTGGGAGGGAGTTCGCGGAGGTTCTGAATCGGTCGCCTGACGATTTCTTCTCGAATGGCCCAATACCTTCCCACGCGCAGACGACCCGCAAAGCTAACTGGCCCTTCCAAGGAAGCGGCTCATCCGGAGGGCCCGACGAGTAACGGTGCAGCCTTTCCTTCAAATAGGCGGTTGAGATGGCGCGGCGACGGGCAGAGGCAACAGCTGCCGCATCGCGAGCTCGTCGTCGGCAAGATGTTCCGCCACATAAGCTTCCGCACGGAGGCGCGCAACTTCTGACGAAGCACCACCACTGCTCGCGGAGGGAACGTGGTGTCAGAAGCGCCTGGCGGAGCACGCTGATCCGTTCCGACGCTTTGGCGGCATCACAGGCAAGCGGCCGTTCGATAAAGCTGTGCAAGGTTCGGCCTCGGCCCAGTTCGGCGGCAAGGCTCCGGCCGCCCTGCCGCCCCACCGGCCTGCACTGTGATGCAGCGCCATTTCAGGTAGAAGAACGCGTTTCCCTCTACCTACCTGGCCTTCCACAACATCCAGCCGCTGGCCGCTGACCTTGGGCGACCATCCGCTGGCGCCCCTTCCTGGTCGGCGGCGTGTTCAATGCGGTGAATCAGGGCGTGTATGAGTCGCGCGCCAATCCCGTTCCGGCCAAGAGCGCCTATATGGTCAAGAGCCTGCGCGACTGGGCGGCCCTGTCAGGCCTGCGGCTCAGGTTTCCCGGCAATGTCGTGTTCCCGGTGAACAGTGTCAAGGTGATGCGCGCCTGCCTCGTGCTGGAGGACTCGGGCCGGATGCCTGCCTTCGCCCGTGCTGCCTTCGAGGCATACTGGCGCGATGATCTGGGCATCTCTCTGGACGAAATGATCTTGGAAGTGTGCAGGCGGGCCGCCATTCCAGACCCGGACGAACTCCTGCGCGCCATCCGTCGGCAGGAGGTCAAGAGTCGCCTGCGGGCGAACACCGACGAGCTCATCCGCCGAGGCGGCTTCAGCTCACCGACGATCATTCTGGCGCAAGGCGACATGTACTTCGGCAACGACCACCTGCCCCTCCTGCGGGCGGCCCTCGAACGGATCGCGCCGTCGACCTGAGCCACCGCACGGCGCGCTGCTCCGCACACTCCGCTGGAACGCGTCCTGCGCCCTGCGCCCTGCGCCCTGCGATAACGGGGATTTAGATTTAGACAAAACCTGCGTGCGCCTTCGGCCGGAACACGACGCCCGCGCGCAAGTAGCGCGGGCGCGGCGCCTTGACAGCGCGGTGCTAGCCGTTGGCGGTCTTCAGCTCACCAAAGGCCTCCATTGCGCGCAAAGAGTAGACGTACGCTGCCCCGGCGTTCATGGCGATTGCCACGCCCAGCGCGTCACTCATCTCGGCCTCAGTCGCCCCGGCCTTGGCAGCGGCGGCCGAGTGCGACGAGATGCAACCATCGCAGCGAGTCGTGACGGCTACGGCCATGGCGATGAGTTCTCGCGTTTTGGCGTCCAGAGCCCCGTTTGAACCCTGCGCGGCAGTCAGGCCGCGGTAGGCCTCCAGCATTTTCGGATTGCTCCCCCCCAGGCGCTGTGACGAGCGCTTGAGGGTGGCGAGGAGATCTGACCAGTTGAGAAATGCCATGTGCTTGCTCCTTACATTGAACCGTTCGATCAAAGTGCGCTTCAGCGCCTGCGCGTTTGCGACAGACGTTCGACATAGGCGACCACGCGGTCATGCAGCCCAGGCCGTGACGCCGATCGCACCAGATGTGCGAGATCAGCCATGTCGTGGAGGTCGGCGAGCGGCTCTGCCGCGCCGCGCAGCGCGGTTCCCAGGCCGGCCTCCAATTCCACTTGGCTTGCGATCGCCTGCTCGATATCCGTGTGCGTCGCATGGATCGACTGGACCAAGCCTGCCTGCGCCGCATCTGCGGAATCGATCACGTGACCGTGCTCGACCCAGTCCACCGCCCTGCTCGCGCCCACGCAGGCGGCCAGGCGGCGCGTGCCTAGCACTAGCCCAAAGCCGCGTGCCCCCGGGAAAGAGAACACGGCCTCTTCCCGCACCAGCCGCACGCGGCAGACAGCGAACAGGTCGGCGCCTGCCCCCATGGCACGTCCGTGGGCCACGGCCACGGTGACGAAAGGCGCACGCGCCAACCGCTGCAGCAACAATTCCACTCGGACGAAGCGCGCAAACAGGCTATCGTCACTCTCGTGCTCAAGGCCCGACAGGTCGAAGCCGGTGCAGAAATGGTTGCCTTCACCTTCGAAGACCAGCGCGCGAACCCGCGCAGCCTCGGCGTCGATGAGGGCCGACTCGATCGCAGCTGCCATATCGCGCGACAAGGCATTGCCCTGCTCCGGCCGCTTCATCCGCAGGCGCCACACCGAAGCCTCGCGCTGCAAGGCGAGGGGGCTGTCGTTCAAGTCGGTGCCTCCTCGTTGCTGTAGCCGGACACGAACTCCTTCACTGCCTCGGAACCGGGCTCGAACACGTGACGCTTCTGCGCGCCGATGTCGGCGCCGTAGGCATGGATGCTGATGGAAACCTGATCGTCGAATGCGTTGCGCACCCGGTGGATGTCCCCGATGCGCGGGGAAACACAGGCAACGTCGCCGGCGAGCAAGCGCTCCTCCGTTCCCTGCACCAGCTGACCACTGGGACCGCGGCTGAATCGCTGGGTGAACTCGCCGCCTCGCAGCATCCCGATCACGCCCCATGTCAAATGATCGTGGACGGGTGTCGCCTGGGCGGGCCCCCATACGAAGCTCACCACCGAAAACCGCGCACTGGCGTCGCGGTGCAGCAGGTATTGCCGGTAGTAGCGCGCATCGGGACGTGCCATCGACTGGGGGAGCCAGTCGTCTCGCGCGATGAGGCGCGCCATGGCAGGCACCACAAGCTCCATGAGTTCAGATTCGGGCCGTTGCGCAGAAAGCACCTGCTCCACGACGTGCACGAAGTCAGCCAACCGGGTATGCACGGCGCGACCTCAGCGGTAGCACGCGCGAACTTCGGCGGTGTGCTGGCCCAGGGCGGGGGGCCCGCTCCGCACGCGCACAGGGCTTCCGTCAAGCGCCAGCGGCGAACAAAAGGTCTTCGTGCGAACGCCATTGGGAAGTTCCATCTCCTGCAACCAGCCCCGTGCGGCAACCTGCGGATCCTGTAAAGCTGCTGCATAGTCGTTGATCGCCGAGTGCGGCACACCTGCGCTGCGGAACACCTCCAGCCAGTGCGCCACCGGGTGGCTGCGAAACACCTCCTCCAGCAGCCACGTCAGCGCAGCTTGGTTGCGAGCACGATCCACCGTGGCGCGGAAACGCTCGTCCCGCGCCAACTCGGGGAGGCCCACTGCTTGCAGCACCTTCAGCCACAACTGCTGATTGCCCGCAGCAATGGCGAAATAGCCGTCGGCGGCGACAAAGGCCTGGTAGGGCGCATTGCGTGGATGGGCCGAGCCGAGCCGTCGCGGACTCGCTCCGGTGCCGAAGTACTCGCTGGTCTGGAGGGCGCCGATAGCCAGGGTGCAGCCGAACATCGGCACGTCAATGTGCATCCCGTCTCCGCCTGCGCGCACCGCGGCGATTGCGGAAGCGACCGCAAACGCGCCATATAGTCCCGAGGTGAAATCGGAGACCGGCACCCCGCACTTCACAGGAGCACCGCCCTCCTCGCCGGTGACGCTCATGACGCCGGCAGCCGCCTGGATGGTGAGGTCGAAGCCGCCCTCCTCTGCCCGCGGCCCGCTCTGGCCGTAGGCGGAGATCGAGCAATAGACCAGCCGCGGATTCAACTCGCGCATCCTGGAAGCGCCCAATCCGAGCCGATCCATCACGCCCGGGCGATTGTTCTCCACCACTACGTCCGAATCAAGGATCACGGCGCGCGCGAGCTCGGCGCACTGGGCATCCTTGAGATCCAGCACCACCGACTTCTTGTTGCGGTTCAACGACGCGAAGTTTTCGCTGAAGCCCTCGGACAGGGGCGGCCACTGCCGAAGTCCATCGCCATCGGGCGGCTCGATCTTGATCACCTCTGCACCCATGTCGGACAGCAACATTGCGCAGAACGGTCCGGCGGCGGTGGAGCAGAACTCCGCGACGCGCACGCCCGCCAGAGGCCCACGAGTCTTGGCTTCGGACGACTTCAAGTCTTCGATGATCATGACGTCACCTTAGGGCCTGCGTTGCGCAGCGCCAAGGGTTCCGCAATCTGGAACGCGACCGCCTGCCGGGAACGCTGGCAGTGGCAGTGGCAGTGGTAGTGGCAATGGCAATGGCAATGGCAATGGCAATGGCAATGGCAATGGCAATGGCAATGATGTGCCACGAAGGTGCGGACAGGGCCGTCCCCGCGATGTCCGGAAGATACTTGGCATTCAGCCTCAAAACAGCAGTATCGCGTTCCCGCCAGCAGCGTTGTCGAGGCCGGAGGGCCGATGAACTGTGCGAGACGGTCACTGAGGTAGCGCAGCAGAGTGGCCAGGATTCGATGTTCTCGAACTACTCTGCAGTGACCTGAGCGTGCCGCGAGGCTGCGCCCAATTTGGCCGTCAGTGGTCTGGCCAGCGTCCTTGACCGTGCATGAGCGTGAGGTGCCCCTTAACCTCCCACGGACGTTCGCCTTCGTGCACGCTCGGACCAGCCGCAGCTTCCCGTGTGCGCTGCCGCCCGCGACGCCGCCTTCGATGCGCTGACGGACGATCAACCCTTCTAGTTCCGGCCCGCGCAACTGCGAGCACATCGACCATCTGGCAGCCGCCGGTTGTTCGGACGGCTCCGGTAGGATGCCTTCGCTAGGGTAGCTCAAGTCGCCGCGCACCAGCGCCGGGGGTTGGTCGCCCAATTTGTCCAGTAACCACCCCCTCGCCACTTTGGCGAGCCCACTGATGTACTGTTTGCCGGCGCCGCTGAACGGCACTCAGGGTCGATCCAATCCCTTGCGCATCGGGCGCATCAGCGCCGGCTGCTGCCAGGCAGCGCCGGTCGCATCGCTAATGGGCGTCAGCGCCCGGCGCCGCGCGTGCTAAGGATCTCGCCCATGCTCAGCGCCAGCGCGGCCACCGCGTCGCCACGCAAGGCCACCCGATCGCACTGGAAGATAGAGTCAGTGCGAGCGCACGGAATGCCTCGCCACCGTGGCGCGACTAGCGACAACACGTCATTGAACGGAGATCCAGCAGGGTCAGCAGTCACGCATGCATCGCATGCCCCTGACATTGGCCCGTTCGTCCGGCAAAATGAAGCCGTCGCGATTGGGCATGCGAACGGCAGGAAGCGAGCGCGCGTAAAGAACAGCGTCCTCACAAACCAGCTCGTCGGGTTCTTGGTTGTCGCGCAGCTTGCGGGTCGCCCGGGGCCGCCTTGCTTGCATGGCGGTTCGCCTTCGTTGCCTTCCGTGCGCGATCGCATCGGTTTCGCACTCTGGACCGGCGCCCGCCCGCGTAGATTGTCCCTGCAGCCGCCTCTCAGGTGGCGTGCGGCGAGGTGTGTGCGCGCGCGGATACGGCGGTGCTCGACGCAGCTACGTGGCCGCGCGATCGGTCACGCCAGCGCAAGGGCTGTTAGGGATCGCCGGCTCGCCCGCTGCAGTTGCAGTTGCAGTTGCAGTTGCAGTTGCAGTTGCAGTTGCAGTTGCCAGAGCATCGAGCAGCCGATCTGCCTGCCGCGCCGCGATCCGGACATTCACATCCAGAGAGTTCGTCCAGAAGTACGTTCCAGTTGCCAGGGTGCCCAGCACCGCGATCCGTTCCTCGCCGCCGCGCGCGTTCCGCAACAGGCCGCTGGCCGGATTCAGCGTCAGTCCTCCCTCGGGATGCGTCACGGCCAAACCGGACTCCAGGAGGAAGGACAGCAAGGGATCATGCCCCGCGCCAACCTGCGTAGCGAATCCAGTCGCATTTACAACCACGTCGAACGCAAGTTCCTCCAGGGCATCGGCCGGCCCTCGCGTCAACACGTAGACGCGGCGCTCCGGCTCGAAGCGGACATTGCACAGCCCGCCACTGATTCGCAGGAACCCGCAGGTGATCAGTGCGCGCATTCGCTCGGCGTTGTGCATCGGAAATCCTATGCGGCGCATCTTCCACTTTCGCTCGTACTCACCCGCCAGCCGCGCGCGCTCGCGGGGCGGAAGGAGCGGCCAGAGATCCTCTATGAATGAAAATAGTCCCACACCCACCGCCATCCAGACGCGCTCGCGTGAGCTGGCGAGCGCGATTTCTTCGTCGAGAAAGCTCAGCGCGTCCTCACCGCCCTGCCGCCACGCGTCGGACAAGTCCTCTGGCGAGCCGCCGTTCAGGAGGTAGTCTTGCATCGCCAGTTGCTCCAGCTCCCGCATGAGAAGCGGCCCGCGCGCTGTTGCCAATTGGCAGACTTGCTCCTTCGTGAAGTGCTCGAACCGCGCGGGCGTGAACACCGCACCGCGAACCGCTGGCAGGCGCCCGGAGCGGGAGGTTGCATGCACCGGTCCCGCGTGCCCGCCTTCCGCCAGCGCGAGCACCGTGTCCACGCAACTGAGGCTGGTGCCCAGAACGAGAACCCGCGCCCGCGTGTCAATGGCACGCAGCTTTTTGGTGGGATAAGGATCGTTGAAGAACGCCGGCGTTCCTTGCAGATGCCGGAACGCCGTGGACTGCGGATTGCCCACGCTCAGGACCACATGGTCCGCATAGGTGCTGGCGCCGGAACTGTCTTTGACCTGGTAGCCCGCGCCGCAGGGCACGATCTCTTGCGCGCGCCTGACCACGTGTACCACGCGGATGCTCGCGCGCCCGGCCTGCTGTATTGCAAGGTCCACGACGTCCACCAGATAGCGTCCGTACAGTGGTCGCGGATAGTAGATGGAAGCAGCTGTCTGCGCGGTGGCGACGCCCTGCTGCTCCAGCCAGCGGCAAAAGTGGAAACGGTCGCCTTGCACGGCCGACGACGCTGCCGCTGGCGAGTTGAGGAGCACGCAATCGAGGTCGGCTTGGTAAGGCTCGCCCGCGCCGAGTGAACGGGGCTCGAACACATGGACCAGCAGGGGCGCACTTCCCCTGCGTCCTGCTTCCGCCGTGAGGCGGTGCAGGAATGCGGTCGCCAGCGAGCCGCCACCTATCACCGCGACCGATTGTTGCGCCATGGCCTTTGTCCTTGTCTCATTCATGTTTGCGTCGCACCATATCGCGCTCGTACACACCTGCAGTGCTCCAGCGCTTCTGAAGCCCGTCCCTGAGCTGCCCTCTTGAGGAAACGGGAAGCGGCGTCCAACCCGGCGCAGCAGGCAAGCAGCGGGCCCAGTCAATGGCCGCCGCTGCCGGACGTCCAATGTCTCGTGACGCTCAGCAGCATCGAATCCGGAGTCAGCCTGCCGCCATCGGCCGACAGGCGCTGCGCGGCACCGATGACATCAGGCGCAAGTTCGACCATGCGACGCTCGTCCAGGTGCGCAGCGGGTCCGGAGATGCCCAGAGCCGCAAACGCTTCGCCTTTCGCGTCGAACACGGGGGCGGCGATGCCGTTGACGCCCGGGCGCCACTCGCCTTGGTTCACTGCATAGCCGCACGCCCTCACCTGCCGCATCTGCTCGCGCAGGTGGTGCCCCTGGGCAGCGCCACCCGCTTCGCTCTGCATGCGCAGCATGGCTTCCGTCACCAGGCGCCGCAACCGATACGCGAGCATGGCCTTCCCCGTAGCCACCAGAGCCGCCGGCGCACGGCCGCCGATCTGCGTGTAGCCCCGCACAGGCGCAGGACTTTCAATTTTGTGGACATAGACGACTTCCAATCCATCCAGCACCGCCAAGTGCACCGAATCCTGCGTCTTCTGCATGAGCTCTTCCATGATCGACTCTGCATCCCGCCGCAGGTCGTATCCCAGCAATGCCGAAGATCCGAGTTCCCACAGCTTCAAGGAAGGACGATACGAACCTCCCGCATCGCGGCAGACATAGCCTTCCTCCATAAGACCTTGCAGCAGCCGGTGAACGCCGCTCTTGGGAATGCCCGTTTTGTGTTCGAGTTCAGAAGGCCCGACGGGCCCGCTGCATCGCGCCATCGCGTGCAACAATCGGAGCCCCTTGGTAAGTGTGTTGTTCATCGCCGCTCATGGGCGGGCAGCAGGCGGTATGCGTGTCCGCTCAGAAATTGACTCGGGACGTGTACGGGGCGCACGCCCGGCACCGTCTGCCCTGCGCTGTTCGCCGCCATTGGCGCTTCACCTGCGCGAAGCGCCGTCAAGCGCGCCCATGGCGTGCAGCAGGCCCTGCGCGGATGAGGCCGAGGGCAGCCGCGCGATTTCGGCCAGCACCTGCTGCAATTGCGCCGGCGTGCCGCAGCCCGATCCTGCATCCAGGAACTTGGCCCACAACTGTTCCTGGGACAGAGGTTGGGTCGGCCCGCCCGCGTGCTCTTCGCAGAACGCCTCGAAGCACTGGCCGCCGCGCAGGGTGACCCGCAGTCCACCGGCAATGAAGTACGGCACGTCCGTGCGCGGCACGAGTTCGTAGTCCACCCGGGCGGCCAGCGATAGCACGGCCTCATGGGTCAGGAACTGCTGCTCGAAGCTCTGCAGATCCAGGCGCCCGTCCAGGGCCAGCTTGCCGAGACACCAGGGCATGCTGAAGCGCGCCTGATGCGCAGTCGCGGGACGTCTTTTTGCCTCCATGGGGACCAGCATGAAGCGCGCGGAGAAGTCCGGAACTCGGCAAGTGATGCGCTCCACGTCGACAAAGGGATCCAGGCCTTCGGCGCGCATGCGCTCCAGCACCTGCAGCCATGCCGTTGCGACTGGCACCATGGTGTGGCACACCGGATAGGGCTTGATCGACGAGCGCGTCACTTCCAGCGCGCTCCAGACATCGTCCGCAAGAAGCGTTTCGCTGCTCTCGATTCCGCACAGTGTGCGAAAAATCCCGAACTCGCCTTCGAAGATGCGCCGCGGTCCTACGGCCCCGCGCTCGGCGAGCGCCAGCGCGACGAAAGCCGATTGCGCGGCCCAGCCATGCTGCAGGGGCTTGCTGTCGCCCCCGCTGGCCAGGTACTCGTTGGTGCCGCTGAGGAAGCTGCCCGCCAGCCCCAGGGCATTCATCGCCGCGTCCGGTGCGATCTTGCGCAACCGTGCGGCGGTGATGACGGCGGCAAACAGGCCGCACGCGGAACTCGCGGATCCTTTGAACTTGCCGAAGGTGTAGCGGCCCAGAGTGGCGGCCACCTGGTACCCCGCTGCAATGGCCGCAAGCACCTCCTGCCCGCTGCACTGGCGCTGTTGCGCGATGGCCAGCGCCACCGGCACCACGATTGAGCCGGGATGAAGTCCGGCGTGGGTGTTGCTGTCGTCGTAGTCGAGCGCATGCGCGGCGACGCCGTTAGCCAGCACGGCTGCCTGAAGAGGCGCACTCCGGCCCCAGCCCCACACTAGCGTGCCTTGCGCGGACGGCGCCAGCTCGTTGTCAAAGGCGAGTGCGGCCACGGGTCGCGCCTCGCGCGTCAGCGCGCCGGCCAGCGCTACCCCGATGGTGTCGAGCAAGCGATCGGCTGCCGCACCGATCGCCTGCGGGGTGATCCGCTCGGGGCCCGCAAAGGCGACATCGTTCACGAGGAGTTCGGCGTAGGTTCTGATCGTCACGGTCGCTCCTTATCGCACCATCTGCTTGGACGCCAGCAGGTGCCGCTCGTATTCGGCGGACATGAATCCCGCAAAGTCGGCGGTGGACTCCTGCGTGCTGAACACGCCACGGTCGCGCATATGCTTCTTGACGTCCTCCGCGGAGAGGATTTCGTTGACGGCAGCGTTCAGGCGCGAGGTGAAGGCCGCAGGCGTTCCCGCGGGCACGAACATGCCCCACCATCCGCCGATGGCGTTCAGCTGCGGGTAGCCCGCCTCGTTGGCCGTCGGAACGTTGGGAAACTGGTCCAGCCTCTGGTCGGCGGTGGTCAGCAGGACCTTGACCCGATCGGCATCCACCAGGCCTTTGGCCGAGGGAATGGACTCCCAGGTATAGCTCACCTCGCCAGTGGCGACCGCCAGCACCGCAGGCGCACTCCCCTTGTAGGGAACTGCCACGGTCTTGACGCCCACGGTCGTCATGAAGATGTCGCCAAAGTAGACGCCCGTCGAACTTGCAGTGGAAAACGTGAGGCGCCCTTCCTGGCTGCGCGCGAGCCGGACGAATTCTGCAAAGTTGCTCACACCCAACCCAGGATTCACCAGAAGCAGAGTTGGCCCTTTAGCCACCAGCGCGGCCGGGATCAGGTCGCGCTGCGCATCGTAGGCGATGGCCGGCGCGGAGTACTTGTTGACGGACGCCAGACTCACCGAAGTGAACAGGATGGTTTGCCCGTCAGGCTTTGCTCTCGCGACCGCAAGAGTACCGATCTGTGTGTCACCGCCGGGTCGGTTTTCCACGATATAGGAAGTCTGCCATTTGTCGTTCAGCTTCTGCACAGTCAGTCTGGCCAGCCAGTCCGACGTTCCGCCCGAGCTGTAGGGCACGATCACCTTCCCCACTGGTGTCGATTGCGCAAGCACTGGCATGGCCATCGTGGCCAGCGCAGTTACCAATGCAGAGCGGCGGCCCATGAATCTATTCATTCGTGTCTCCATATAATGTGATCAAGTGGGATCGGTTGGAAGCACGGCCTTCAGTGCGCATCACAAAAGGCGCGTTGCTGCGGCGACCAGGCACACACCGCATCGGGCATCGCGCTCGAGGTCTCGGTGAAAGGAAACTAACAGCGGCCACTGCTGCCGACGAAGGTTCCAGTTGGCGGAACGGGCACGCGACCGCAGTACCCGGCTGCGATGCTGTGCGTCCACGCGGCAAGTACGTTTGCCAGCGATCATCCCGCGCGAAGGTGACCCATCCAGCGACAGCGGTCGCCCACTGCGGGCGCACTGTGGCCCGCCCACTTGACGCACGGGCACCACCGCACGCAAGCTCCGGGAAGTCTCGTCACCTCTGTAGGGTTCCGCAGAATCGTCCGCTTCTGTGCGTCTCATCAAGCCTCCGCTACAGCAAGCCAGCACGCGCTCAGTTGAAGGTCTTCGCTGCTCGCGCGGAGGCGCTCAGCAAACCTGCCGGAATCCAGGGACCGGGGTCGCGCGGTTCCTGGACGGCGAAGCGCCGAAGGGCCGCTTCGACCTTTGCGAGGCCGATCGTGTCAGCAAAGAACATGGGGCCGCCACGCTCGCGCGGGAAACCGTAGCCATTGATATAAATCAGGTCGATGTCGCTCGCCCGCTCTGCGACACCCTCTTCGAGGATCCTGGCCCCTTCATTCACCAGCGCGAAGACGCAACGTTGCTCGATTTCTTCATCGCTGATCGGTCGGACGACAATACCTGCTTGCTGGCGCGCCTGCTCGACGAGCGCATCCACCGAAGGGTCCGGTATGGGTTCACGGCTGCCCGGCTCATAACGGTACCATCCAGCGCCGGATTTTTGACCAAGTCGGCCGGCCTCGACGAGTTTGTCTGCCACCCCCGGAACGAAGGTGCGCCCGGTCTCATGGGCGCGCCGTTTGCGCGCCGCATGACTGATGTCCAGGCCCGCCAGGTCTCCCACGCGGAATGGCCCCATCGCCATGCCGAACTTCTCAAGGCACCGATCCACCTGCGCTGGACTGACGCCCGCAAGGACCAGATCGTGCGCGGCGGCGACATAGCGGACGAACATGCGATTTCCAATGAAGCCATCGCAGACTCCCGCCACCACGCTGACCTTGCGCAATTGTTCCGTCAGTTTGAGCGCCGTCGCGATGACCTCTGGCGCCGTGCGAGACCCGCGCACCACTTCAACCAAATGCATGGCATGGGCCGGGCTGAAGAAATGCAGGCCGACCACGTCCTGAGGGCGCCGGGTGAAGTTCGCGATCACGTTCAGGTCCAGACAGGACGTATTTGTGGCGAGGATTGCCCCTTGTCGGCAGGTCTCATCCAGGCGCTCGAACACTTGGCGTTTGACGCGCATGTCCTCGAAGACGGCTTCGACTGCGATGTCGACATCGCGCAGGTCGCAATAGTCCAGCGTGCCCTGCAGCAAGCCAAGGCGCTTCGACACCAGCGCACGATCGAGCTTGCCCTTGTCAAGAGCCTGATCGTAATGCTCTCGAATTCGGCCGAGGCCTTTGGAGAGCGCGTCCGCACTGGACTCGAGCAGCACCACCGGGATGTCGCTATTCAGGAAGCTGATCGCGATGCCGGAGCCCATCGTGCCGCCGCCGATGATGCCCACGCTCGCCACCTTCCGCGCGAGCACGCCGGGCTGCCGGACCTTCCGGGTGGCTCGCTCGGCGGCAAAGATGTGGCGCAGGGCGCGCGATTCCACTGAGAAAACGAGTTCGCGAGCCGCGTCCTGCTCAAACGCGATGCCTTGCGCGAAGCTGCCCGAGACGCAAATGCCAACTGCTTCCACGATCTTGTCGCGCGCCCGCAGGAAGCTGCGCTGCCGATCATGGCTCAACGCGCGCCTGGCCGCTTCGACTTCTCCGTCTGCATCCGGAGGGGCGCTGCTGGCGCTGCTGCGGACGTGCTGCTGCCCCGCTGGAAGCGCCAGCGCGAAGGCTTCGGCGGCTTCCTGGACGAGGCCTTGCGTGATCAGGTCCAGGGCCGCCGTCCCGGCAAGTTCACGGGCCGCCACCGGCGATCCATCGAGCATCATCTTCAGTGCGAGGCTCACGCCAATAAGCCTGGGCAGGCGCTGCGTGCCCCCGGAAGCGGGCAGCACACCGATGCGCACCTCCGGCAGACCCAGCATCGCATCAGCCGCGGCGACGCGGTAATGCGCCGCCAAGGCGATTTCCAGGCCCCCTCCCAGGCAGTTGCCTTCCACGGCGGCGACGACCGGCTTGGGACACGCCTCGATGCACTGCGCCACGTCCACGATGCGCGGCACTCGAAAGAAGGTTTCGGGGTCCTCCAGCTCCTTCACGTCGGCGCCCGCGCAGAAGTTGCCGCCGCTTCCCGCCAGCACGATGGCGCTGACCTTCTGATCCGACGCGCACTGGTCGATGGCCGCAATCAAAGCCAAGCGCGTCGCGTAGTCCAGGCTGTTGACGGGCGGCCGCTGGATCGTGAGCTTGGCCACGGCCCCATGCAAGGCAAGGGAAACGGTGTCGTTGGTCATGGATGGTTGGCTTCAGGCGAGATGAGGCTGCATGCAGTGCATCGCCGCGCGGTAGCTCAGTCCAGCCACTTGGTGAATGAAGGCACGGCTTCGCGCGGCGTGCGGAAGGTGTTCACTAGCGCCGAAGGGTCCGCATGCCCAAGCGACATGCCGCACACCAGCATCTCCTGCGACCCGGCGCCGATGTGGCGCAGCACCGTGGAGGGAAACAGGTTCCACGCCGCCTGCGGGCAGGTGTGCAGCCCGCGGGCCCTGGCGCACAACATGATGTTCTGCAGGAAGGTGCCGCAGTCCACCAGCGAGCCGCGTCCCATCACGCGATCGACCGTGAAGATCAATCCCACCGGCGCATCGAAGAAGCGATAGTTGCGCTGCAGCTGGCGGTGCATCTTGTCCTTGTCGGCGCGACCGATGCCCAGCAGCTCGTACAGGCCCCAACCATTTTCGCGACGCCGTTCCAGGTAGGGCGGTACCCACTGGGGTGGGTAGTAGTCGTAGGACTCCGGCTCGGCCAAGGATGGATCGGCGGCCACGCGGTCGTGCTCCGTGCACGCGGCGTCGACCAGACGGTCGCGCGAGCGGCCCTGCAGGACGTAGACCTTCCAGGGCTGTGCATTGCTTCCCGAAGGCGCCCGCCTGGAGGCCTCCAGGATGTCTTCGATGAGGCTTTTCGGCACATCCTGGTGGCGCAGGAACGCGCGGCAAGAAAAGCGGCTGCCGATGGCGGCGTCCACGCTGGTGGCCGCGTTCAGGTCGCGAGGGAAAGGGTCGTTGAGGGTCGTCGGCTGCATGTCTGTTGCTCAGGAAAAGATCAGGCTCTGCGGGGCAGCGGCATCGCGGGGGCTGCAGGGATCGGGTGCCGTTGCACGATCGTGGGCGGCGGGACCGCAGGCGCTGCGGCGTCCGGCTTCGGCGCGCTTCCGAGGTAGGTGTCCACGATGCGGCGGTCGTCTGCCAGCTCGGATGCGGGACCATGGGTGCAGATGCTGCCGGTCTCGAGAACATAGGCGTAGTCGGCCACCGCGAGGGCCGCACGGGCGTTCTGCTCGACCAGCAGAATCGACATGCCCTGCTGCTTGAGCCGAGCGATGGTGTTGAACACCTCGCGCACGACCAGCGGCGCGAGTCCCAGGCTCGGCTCGTCAAGCATCAGCAGCTTGGGTGCGCACATCAGCGCGCGGCCCAGCACCAGCATCTGCCGCTCGCCGCCGGACAGCGTGTTGGCCTGTTGCTTTTGCCGCTCCTGTAGTCGCGGAAACATCTCGAACACCCGCTGCAGTTCGGCCTGCATCACGGCTGCGCCCTGACGCCGCCGGCTGTAGAACCCGAGCACCAGGTTATCCAGCACCGACATCGTGCCGAACAGGTCGCGACCTTCCGGCACCAGGCACAGGCCACGCTCGACCCGTTGCTCCGGACGCAGGCGGGCGATGTCGGCTCCCTCGAAGGTGACCATGCCGGCGGTGCGCCGCAGCCCGAACAGCGAGGCCAGCAGCGTGCTCTTGCCGGCACCGTTGGGACCGATGACGGTCACGACCTTACCGGCCTGAACTTCCAGCTCGAGGTCGTACAGCGCCTGAACCTTGCCGTAGTAGGCGCACAGGCCGCTGGCGCGCAGAAGAGACTGGCTCATGCCACCCCCCCGAGATAGGCTTCCTGCACTTCAGGCTCGGCACGCACCGCCTCGGGCCGCCCGTCGGCGATCTTGGTTCCAAAGTTCATGACGATCATGCGGTCCACCAGCTGGGTGATGAAGTCCATGTCGTGGTCCACGATCAGGATGGTGATGCCCTGGCCGCGCAAGGTGCGCAGCAACTGCGCCAGTTCCACCTTCTCCAGGTGGCGCAATCCCGCCGCCGGCTCGTCCAACAACAGTAGGGAGGGATTCGCGCACAGCGCCCGGGCCACCTCGAGGACACGCTGCTTGCCCAGCGGCAGATTGCCCGCGGGGACATGCGCGACCTCGGCGAGTCCGCAGCGGCGCAGCTGCTCCTGGGCGACAGCGCGGATCGCCGCCTCCTCGCGCCGGTTCAGGCGCAGCATGGACGCGATCAGGCCCGAGCGGGCACGCAGGTAGCAGCCGATCGCGGCGTTCTCCAGCGCACTCATGCCTTGCACCAGCTTCACGTGCTGGAACGTCCTTGCGATGCCCAGGCGGGCAATCTCGAAGGGCGTGCGTCCGTCGATCCGGCTGCCGTTGAAGCGGACCTCACCGGAGGTAGGCTGCAGCACCCCGCTCAGAAGGTGGAAGGTGGTGCTCTTGCCCGCGCCGTTGGGCCCCAGCAGCGCGACGATCTCGCCACGCTCGACCTGGAAGCTGACCTGGTTGACGGCCACAAGGCCGCCAAAGTGCTTGCTCACCTGCCGCGCCTCCAGCAACTCCTTCTCAATGCCAGGCGCGCTCGCAGATGCCGCCCCGGCTGCCGGCTGCAGCAGTGCGGGCCCCGCCCGCCCGGTGGACATCGGGGTCCATGCAGGCAGCCAGCCGCTGATGAAGGGCCACAGGCCGTTGTTCGCGCGCGCCAGCACGAACAGCATCAGAGAGCCGAACACCACCACCTCGAAGTTGCTGGTCTGTCCCAGCAGCGAGGGGAGCACGTCCTGCAGCTTGGTCTTGAGGATCGTCACCACCGCCGCGCCGATCAGCGCGCCGAAGATGGAGCCGGTGCCGCCGATCACCGCCATGAACAGGTACTCGATGCCCATGTGCACGCCGAAAGGGGTTGGGTTGACGAAGCGCTCGAGGTACGCATAGAGCCACCCAGACAGGGCCGCGAGCGCCGCTGCGATGGCGAAGGCCGCCATCTTCAGGTGCAGTGTGTTGGCGCCGAAGGCCTCTGGCAGCGTGCTGCCAGTGCGCAGGGCACGGATGGCGCGCCCGGGGCGTGAATCCAGCAGGTTGTGGACGGCGAGCATCGCCGCAGCGAGGCACAGCAGGATCAAGTAGTACATCGGCCGCTCGGTCGCCAGGCTGACGCCAAGGACCGACAGCGGGGGGACGCCGCCAAGGCCGTTGAAGCCGCCGAGAAATTCGCTCTGGCCGAGGGCGAAGTACACCGACACGCCCCAGGCCAAGGTGGCCAGCGACAGGTAGTGACCGCCCATCGAGAGCGTCAGCCGGCCGACCAGCAGGGCCACCGCGACCGTGCCGAGCACGGCCACCGGCAAGGTGGCAAAACCGTTCCAGCCGTACTTGGCACTCAGGTACGCCGACGCGTATGCGCCCACGCCGACGAAGGCGGCCTGGCCAAAGGAGATCAGACCGGCCACCCCAGTCAGCAGGACCAGCCCCAAGGCAACGATTGCGTAGAGGAAGATGAACGAGAACAGATTGAGGTAGTAGTTGGAGGCCAATAGGGGCAAGAGCACCGCTGCCCCCAGCGCTGCTCCGATCATCAGCATTCGGTTCATTTCTCCTCCTCGTGGCCATGCGGGTCGGCAACGGAACGCCACATCAGCACCGGCACGATCATGGTGAAGACAATGATTTCCTTGTAGGCACTGGCCCAGAAGGAGGCGAAGCACTCGAGCAGGCCGACCGACAGGGCTCCTGCGGCGGCAAGCCCATAGCCGGCCAGCCCTCCCAGGATCGCCCCAACAAAGCCCTTCAGCGCAAGGATGAAGCCCGAGTCGAAATAGATGGTGGTCAGCGGGCCGATCAGGATGCCCGAGACGGCGCCGATGAAGGCCGCCAGCGACAGCGCCAACTCGCCCGCGCCGGCAGGCGAGATCCCCACCACCTGGGCGCCCACCTTGCTGACCGCCGTCGCCCGCAACGCCTTGCCGGTCATGGTGCGGTTGAAGAACGCAAACAGAACCCCAATCAGCGCCGCACTGCACACCAGAACGGCGATGGATTGAGTCGTGAACTGCATGCCGGCAAACAGGAAGCTGCCTTGACCGAACCCCTCGATTCGCGAGCCCTCGGGCCCGAAAGCCAGCAGACCCGCCCCCAGAAGCACCAGGTCGAGCGCGATCGCAGCGATCAACAGCACCAGCGGACTGGCCTCGCTGAGTGCACTGAAAGCGATTCGATAAAGCGGCGGACCTAGGCTGGTCACGAGCAAGATCGCTGCAATGCACTGCAGCCAGAAGGGGCTGCCCTTGCCCACCCCATAGCGTACCGCGAGCGCGCACAGGCAGGGTAGCACGAGCAGCACTACCAGCCGGCGCGGCAGCGCCGCGTACGAACCCTCGCGCAGGCAGGATGCAAGCTCCACGAGGACGGCGGCGAGCGACGCCGCGGCCACGATCCACACCAAACCCGGCACGGCTCCCTGCTCAAAGGCAGCGACTGTCAGGACAGCGAAGACGACAAACTGCCCCTGAGGAACCAGCACGATCCGGGTGACGGTGAAGACCATCACCAGGGCGAGCGACAGCAAGACATAGACAGCACCCGTTGTGGCGCCATCTTGCAGCAGGATGAGCGCTGTGCCGAGATCGAGGTTCATTCGCCGACGTACTTCCAGGCGCCCGTTTCGATGCGCGTCATGACCCGGCTACGCTGGTCCAGCCCGATGTGATCCGTGGCGGACATGTTGTAGACGCCGTTGGTGGCCTTGATCTCCTTGGTGCTCTCGATCGCATCGCGGAGGGCCACCCGGAATTCTTGTGTCCCAGGCTGGTGTCCCGCCTTCAGCGCGCGAGGAATCGCGTCCTGCAGGATCAGCGACGCGTCCCACAAGTAGGCGGCAAAGGTGGAGCGGGGGCCGGCACCGGGGATGGCCTCGTAATTCTTGACGAACTCCATGCCAGGCTTCTTGGCGGGGTGATCGTTGGGCAGTTGCTCGGCCACCAGCACCGGCCCTGCCGGAACGAAGGTGCCTTCCAGCTTGCTGCCGCCTACGCGCAAGAAGTCGTTGTTCGCAACGCCGTGGGTCTGGTAGATCTTGCCCTTGTAGCCGCGGTCAACGAGAGTCACCTGCGGCAGCGCCGCGGGCGTTCCGGCGGCACCAATGAAGATCGCGTCGGGGTTGGCGCCAATCAGTTTGAGCGTCTGAGCGGTAACGCTCGAGTCGCGGGGGGAGTACCGTTCGTTGGCAACGACCTGGATCTTTCGCAGCTCGGCGTGCTTGGTGAATTCGCGCCACCAGCTTTCGCCATAGGCATCGTTGAACCCGATGAACCCAACCGTCTTCACACCGTTCTGCACCATGTGCTTGACAATCAAGGTAACCATGTTGCTGTCGCTCTGGGGTGTTTTGAACGCCCACTTGCGACGTTCATCCACCGGCTCGACGATGGTGCTGGAACCGGCCAAGCTGACCATCGGCGTCTTGGTCTCCGACACCAGATCGAGCACGGCGAGCGAGCTGGTCGTGATGCTTGGTCCGACGATGACGTCCACCTTGTTCTCCGAGATCAGCTTGCGCGCGTTCTTGACGGCTGTGGCGGTGTCCGAGGCATCGTCCAGGACGATGTAGTTGATCTTCTCCTTGCCGACTGTCGTGGGCAGCAAAGGAAGCGCTCGTTGCTGCGGCAAGCCGACGGAGGCGTTGGGGCCGCTGGTGGACAACATCACGCCAATGTTGATGTCCGCATGGGCAGCCGCCATGCCGAGCGAGAGCGCCAGCGCGGCCAATTTGAGCTTCATCGTTTGTCTCCTTAGTTGGACTCTTGCGGGTTGAAACTGTCGGTGGCCATCGCGGCACCGTCCATGCCGAGTTCGCGGCATGTTTGCGAGCACGCCTGCACGAAACCGGGTGAGCCACCGATCACCGCTCGGTGTCCAGCCAGCGTGCGGAACTTCTCGCGCAACCACTGTGGGGCGAACTGCTGCTTCGCACAGTGGCGACTGGGCCCGTCGGTCACGACGAGCGCATAGCTGAAATGAGCAAAGGTCCGGGATAGCGATTCGAGCCGCTCCAGCGCGAACACCTCGGCGTCCTCGCGCACGGAAAAGACCAGCTGGTGCTTGGCTGCCGAACCGCCGTGAAGACTCTGCTCGAACAAGGCAAGTACCGGCGCCAGGCCCGTGCCGCCGGCCAGTCCCAGCACTGGTCCCCCTCCTTCCGGCATGCGGCAGCTTCCAAAGGGGGCCTTGATCTCGATGCGGTCGCCCACCTGCAACTCGCCGTGGATGTAGCCGCTGGCCTTGCCACCGGGGTGCAGCGCCACGAAGAACTCGAGCGCGCCGTCGCTGCGCGGCGGCGTGGTGAAGCTGTAAACACGATTCGGATGGATGCCGGGCAACACCAGCTCCGCGTAGCTGCCCGCCTCATACGGCACCGTTCGCTCGGGCGCGACCACGAGCTGGACCACCCGCGGCGTGAGTTGAAAGTTGGCCAGCACGGTCGCCGGCGTCTGAACCACCATCGCGGCGGCGCCCACCGGGCGTAGCGTTTCGATCTCGACGATGTCAGTGAGCGGCTTGGCCTGGCACGCCAGGCACAGTCCCTGAGCCTTTTCCTCCTCGGTGATCGCAAAACCCAGCGCCCAGCCGTGGTCCACGCTGCCCTTCAGCACGCGCGACTTGCACTCACCGCACGAGGCGCCTCGGCACTGGTGGGGCAACTGTATTCCTTGCGCAAGCGCGGCGTCCAGGATGCTGTCGCCGCTCTTCACCTTGAAGCAGACGCCGTTGTTCAGGACGCGGACTTCGCGTTCTTGCACCTCTCCCATCACGCCTCGCTCCTCGCGCCGGCGCCATTGGCGAGTCCACGCATGGCGCCACACACCATGATGTCCACCAACTGGACGAGCTTGGCATGGGACACTGGACCGCTTTCGGAGTACCAAGTGTGGATCCAGTTGACCATGCCGAACACCAGCATGGTGACTGCCTTGAGATCCTCACCGGTCGCGCCCGGCAGACAACATTCGATGGCCGCGCGCATGTCGTCGACGACGGCCTTTTGGAGCGCCAGGACCTGCTCCTGTTGCACCTTCAGCAAGTTGCGTACCTCGTTCATCAGGATCATGTGGTGAAAGCGTGCAACTCGATACTCCTGCAGCAGCCGGTGCCGCTTGCGTTCACACGGCTGCTCGCCAACGCTGGCGATCTCCGCCGACAGACGGCTCGGGTAGCCCAGCATCGCCTCGAACAGCAGGGTTTTCTTGCCCGGGTAGTAGTGGTAGATCAGGGACTTGGATATGCACGCCCGCTCGGCAATCCGGTTCTTGGAGGTCTGCGCGAAGCCCTCGGTGGCGAAGACTTCCACGGCGCCATCCAGAATGAGTTCTTTCTGCGCATCGAAGTGTTCGCTGACGGTTCGAGCCATGGGCGTCAGAAGATCGGGATGATCTTGTCTGGGTCGTACACCGTTTCCTTGCCGTCGATGCCGACTTCGGGCAGCGCCGGGAATTCGATGCCATAGGGATCCAGATTGGCCTTCATGCGCAGCACGGCCGTCTTCCAGTTTTCACGCCGCTCTTCCAGCGTCAGCACCCCGAGGCCGGCGCTGCGCGCGACATCCTCCAGATGCCGCTGGGCGGGGATGAAGGTCTTGGGGAGCTTCCAGAACTGCTCGGGCGGCTCGTACAGGACACCGGAGAGGAACACGAAGCCGGCACGCAGCTGGATCGTGATCATTTCCTTGTCTTCGTCGGTGAGCACGGGCAGCAGCTTTTGCAGCACCGCCAGGCAGATGCCCAGGTGACGGCCTTCATCCTGGCCGATGCGTTTGAAAGCCTCCTTGAACACCGGGATCGTGGTGTTCTGGTACATGCCGTGGAACAGCGTGCTGGAAGCAACCTCGCCGAACAGGAACGAGGTGAACAGGATGGGCAGAGAGTATTTGTCCACCGCTGTGTTGAAGCCACTCCAGTAGCGCGAACCGTTGTAGTACAGCCATTCCACATTGTTGCGCGCGAGCTTGCCGAGCGGCGTGGTGGGCTCGTAGCCGAGAGGGCCGTCGGGGGTCATCGCCTTGATCGCGCGACCGCAGACCTCCTCGTGGTTCATCTCATCGCGCACTACTGAGAAGAAGCATTTCCGGATCGGATCCTCTTCTTTCGACTCATAGGTGTGGATGAGCGTACGCGCGAACACCACCGGACCTGATCCGTCGAAGACGGACAGCAGGGAGAACCAGTAGGCGATCGCGTAGCGCTGGTCCTGCGTGAATTTGGACGGATCCAGCGTGTCCCAAGGAAGCGTGTTGGGCGCCCAGCCTGGATCGCGCGCACCGTCGTAGATCTCGTATAGCTTGGGCGTGTTGACGATCCATTCCAGCGGAAAGATGTTCTTCGCTTCGATGGCGGGCGCCCCCTCGCGCTGGAACAGAAGCTTCTCGGGGCTTGGCATCTCGGTGTACAGCTCGGGCGGACGCTGCGCGGATTGCGCAAGCTGTTCCATGGTCTCTTCGGTGGCAGCCATTTCTTAACCTTTCAAGTGTCGTGCACGAATCTTAACATTACCCGTCCAGACGGTCAATTAAATGACCCGCTTGTTCGGGGTGATGCCGCTATTCCTGAGCTCCTCGATGGCACGCTCCTCATAGCCGGCAGCGCGCAACACTTCGGTGGTGTCCCGCGCGAAGCTCGGAGGAACGCTGCGGTAGCTGGGCGGCGTGCGCGACAAGGACACGGGGGATGCCACGCCCTGATACTCTGCAAGCTCGACCAGGCTACCGCGCGAAGCCGCATGCGGATGCATCAATGCTCCCTGGACATCCAGCACCGGTCCGCAAGGCACGCCGCGTTCCATGAGCCGTGCGGCCAGCTCCACCCCGTCCAGCGGCTCCATCAGCTGCTCAAGCGCTCCACGCAGTTCCGCCGCATGCGCCAACCTGGCGCCGTTGGTGCGGAATCGCGCGTCGCTGGCCAGCTCTTCCGCACCGAGAAGAGCGCACATCCGGGTGAACTGGGCATCGTTGCCGACTGCCAGGAAAACATGGCAGGTGCTGGTGGAGAAAGCATCGTAGGGACAGATGTTGGGGTGGGCATTTCCGCTGGGCCGCGCCACCTTTCCAGACAGCAGGTAGTTTGGAACATGCGGGTGCATCAGCGACAGACCGGAATCGAACAGCGTGGCCTCGACGAACTGCCCGTGGCCAGAGCGCTGGCGTTCCTGCAGCGCCAGCAGAACGCCGATGGCGGCATTGAGGCCCGTGACGATGTCCACCACAGGCACCCCAAGGCGCAGGGGGCCTCCCCCTTTTTCGCCATTGATCGACATCAGGCCGCACATGGCCTGCACCACGGCGTCGTAACCTGGCAGTCCGCCCATCGGCCCCTCACTGCCGAAACCTGAGACACGGCAATGCACCAGGCGCGGAAACTTGCGCGCCAGGCATTGCTCATAGCCGAGGCCCCAACGGTCCAGGGTGCCAGGTTTGAAATTTTCCACCAGTACATCGGCATCGGCCAGCAAGGTCAGGAGCACCTCGCGGCCCTCCTCGCGCGTGAGATCAAGCGCCATGCCTTGCTTATTGCGGTTCACCCCGAGAAAGTAGGAGGCCGCATCGCCCTGGAAGGGCGGCCCCCAGTCACGAGTCTCGTCACCCTGCGGCGGCTCGATCTTCACCACGGTGGCGCCGTGGTCCGCCAACAGCTGCGTGCAGTATGGCCCGCCGAGAACGCGCGAAAGGTCAATGACCTTCAGTCCGCCTAGTGCTCCCATGTCCGGCTCCTGGTCGCTCAGCGGTGAAGCACCCGCACGGCCTTGGCTTCGTACCGCGGCAGGAATCCTTCCGAATGGCACACCACCTTGCACGACACACCCAGTCGCGACTTCAGGCGCGCCTTCAACTCGGCGACGAGCTGCTCCTCAGTGGACGAGCAGCCGGTCATGCGCTCGAAGGCCACTTCCACGTCGTCGAGCGCGCCTTCTGCATCCTTCTTGTCGACGTAGACCTGCCATGCCTCCTTGACGGTGCCCTCGATGCCGGTGAGCACATCCTCGATCTGAGAGGGGAACACCATCACGCCGCGCACCTTGATCATGTCGTCGCTGCGACCGATGATGCGGCCGATGAGCGGAAAGCCCGTGCGCCCGCAGGCGCAGCCGTAAGGATTGCTGGACAGGCGCGTCAAATCACGGGTGCGCCAGCGCAGCACTGGGGAAGCCTCCTTGTCGAGCGTGGTGACGACGATCTCGCCGACCTCGCCGGGGGCAACCGGCTTGAGCGTCTTGGGATCCACGACCTCTGTCAGCACGGAATCGTCGTTGATCAGGTGCATCTCGTCCGAGGTATGCGAGTGAGGACAGGAGATGCCAAGCACGGGGCCACCCGCTTCGGTCGTGCCATAGACGTTGTAGGCCTTGAAGCCGGCGGGCATCATGGCTTCCATTTCTTCGCGGAAAGTGGCCGAGACGGACTGTCCCCCGAGGATGCCGATCCGTAGCTTCCAATCCCGCCGCGGATCGATGCCCTGCTTTTTGGCTAGCGTGATCAGCGTCATCAGCCACAAAGGGGACATGGTGGTTACGTCGTAAGCATGGTCCTTCAGCCACTGCACAACGAGTTCGCCCCGCCCGGGCCCGATGGGGAAATTGACGCCCCCATAGCTGGCCAGCACTTCGTCCATCGTGGTGCCGCCTGTCCATAGGCCATAACCGTAGCCCTGGTAGACCCGGTCCCCAGGCTTCACGCCCACAGCGCGCAGGATACGGCTCATTTGCTTGACCACCGTGACTTGCCAATCCTTCTTGCTGAAGCCAAACATCACGGGTAGCCCCGTGGTTCCCGAGGTGGCGGCAAAGCGCTGCACCTTTTCGATTGGCACGGTGAGGAAGGGGTACGGGTAACGTTGTCGAAGGTCGGACTTCTCCAGTGTCGGCAATTCCGCGAGCGACGCGCGATCGCTCAGATCAAGCGGATGCATGCCCCCGGCCTTCAGGAAGTAGTTGACCCAGTCGTCCGAGTTCGCCAAACGCTCGCCGAGCGCTTTTAGCTTCTGGTCTTGGATTTTGAGAACGGACTCCCGGTCCAGGAAGTCGTCCGGGTGGGTGGCTGGCGTTGCGATCAAGGTTGTCTCCGGAAGTAGTAAGGCTGATGGTTCAGGCCAGAAAGCGGCGGGTCTGGACCACGCTGAAGCGCGGAAGCACGAACATCGCATCGCTGAGGCTGGCGCTGCCCGCCGGGTTGCGCCCGCTCACATGGAAGTCGCTGAAGGCCGCGGATTGATTGACAAGGACGGTGCCGGTGAGGTTCAGGCTGAGGTGGGCGCCAGCCCGCGCCGCGGCCGCTTTCGCTTGCCGGATGAAGCCCTCGTCCACCGAATAGACTGACCAACTGATGGCACCTTTGCGGATGACGATCTCTTCCGCGCGAAGCAGGCCTTCGGCCGCGTCCTGCACGTCTATGACAAAGCTGATCGCACCGAAGTGCTCCCGGCCTGCTGCCTCGCTGTCGGAAGCACGCGAACGCAGCACGGCGGGCGCGCTCATCCTGGCGTCTGGCCATTCGGGGTGCTGCAGGCGGCGCGAACAAAGCAGCGGCTCCGCAAGTTCCGCCGCTGCGTCGAGCCTGTCCTGCGTATCCGTCGAGTGGATCGTACCCAGGAGGTCAAGCGCCCGTTTCGGGTCGGCCGTCATCTTCTCAATGGCTGCAACCAGGGCCGCGCGGAACTCGTCGGCCGAGCGTACTCCGTCTGGCGAACCGATTCCGCCGGCAGGCACATAGATGTTTTGCGGCGTCGTACACATCTGGCCGCTGTAGAGCGACAAACTCACCGCAATGTTGCGCACCATGCCATTGAAGTCCGCAGTGCTGTCGATCACGATCGGGTTGACGCCCGCCTTTTCGGTGAACACCACGGCCTGGCGCGCTTCTCGCTCCAACCAGTCGCCGAAAGCGGTCGACCCTGTGAAGTCGATCAGGCGCACCTCGGAATGCAGCGCCAGCTCCTTGGTCTTGGGCCGCGCAGCCGAGTCCACCATAAGCTGAACCGAGTGGGGATCAAGCCCGAGCTCGTGCAGCACCGCCTGGGCCGTCTGCACGAAAATCGCCAGCGGCAGGATCGCTCCAGGATGCGGCTTGATGATCACAGGGTTGCCGGCCACCAGGCTGGCAAACACCCCCGGATAAGTGTTCCAGGTGGGGAAGGTGGAACATCCGATCGCCACAGCAATGCCACGCGGGGCCACGTCGAAGGTCTTCTCGATGCGGACCGAATTCTTGCCGGCTGGCTTTTCCCACAGGACGCGAGCGGGAAGGGCGCGCATTTCGCGCACGGCATAGGCGATCGCTTCCAGCGCCCGCTCAAGCGCGTGCGCTGTCGCCGCTTGGAAGGCCATGCCAAACGGCTGGCCGCTTGTGTGCATCGAAGCTTCCGCCATCTCGAAGGCCCGCGACAGCAACCGGTTCAGGATTTCAATGCAGACGCCGGCGCGTTGCTCGAAGTGAATCGCCGACCAGGGGCCGAGCGCCTGGCGGGCCCGCTGCACTGCGAAATCCACCGGCAGATCGCTATAGCGAAGCGAGAGTTTCAGCCCGTAGGGGCTCGCGGCCTCTCCGTCGATGTGCTCAGTGAGTTCCGTGTCCAGTGGAAAGCGGCGCTCGAGGTGGCCGCGAAATGCGGCCTGACCGCGCGCACGCGCATCGGTGCCGTAGGCAGGGTCGTCATGGCTTTCCGGAAAGGCACTGTAGTAGGTGCGCTCGGCGATGGCGCGGATGGCGCGATCCAGCATGGGCGCGTGCGCTCGCTGCAGTTGTTCAAGGTTCATGGCTGTCAGAGGGTCTCTTCTGTTCCGAATATCACGGTCGACTGGCTGGACATGTAGCCACCAGGGGCGTGCGCCAAGGCGACCTCGGCTCCCTCCACCTGGCGCTCGCCGCAGTCGCCCCAAAGCTGCAAGACGCTCTCCACAATCGTGAAGATGCCGTACATGCCCGGATGCCCGAACGACAGTCCGCCGCCGTTGGTGTTCATCGGGAACGCGCCGCCGGGAGCGCATCGGCCGCCCGCCAGGAAGGCGCCGCCCTCGCCCTTGGCGCAGAAGCCGCAGTCTTCGGCAAAGAGCGGAGGCATTATCGTGAATGCGTCGTAGAACTGGACCACGTCCACATCCGCAGGCCTCAAGCGGGCGGACTGAAACGCCCTCCGGGCGGATTCACCGGCCACCGTGGTGGCCAGATCGGGCATCTGGGCGATGCTGCGGTGACTCACCGCCTCGCCCGCGCCCAGCAGGAACACCGGCCGGCGGCGAAGCGACCGCGCCCTCCGGGCAGACACAAGCACGACGGCTCCGCCGCCGTCGGTCACCAAGCAGCAGTCCCGCACGGTGAAGGGATCGGCGACGCGCCTGGCGTTGACGACCTGCTCCACCGTCAGCTCGCTCTTGTCCGGAGCGTCGGGATTCAGGCGGGCCCACTGGCGTGCACTCACGGCGACTTCGGCCAGCTGCTCGCGCGTCGTGCCGTACTGGTGCATGTGACGCTGCGCCACCATGGCATAGCCCGCCGCTGGCCCGGGGTAGCCGTAGGGCGTCTCGTAGGGATTCGCCTCCGAATGCGTAGTGAACTTGGAAGCGCCCGAGCGTTGGGTGCTGCCGTACGCGATCAGCGCCACCTCGCACAAGCCGGCCGCAATGGCCGCCTGGGCGTGATTCAGGTGCGCGAGAAAAGCCCCGCCTCCGATCTGTGTCGAATCCGTGTACTTCGGGCAGATGCCCAGGTACTCGCACAGGCTGAGGGTCGGCATGAATAGCTGCAGGCCGGCGGCGAACACAGCGTCCACGTCCTGCAGGCGCAGGCCTGCGTCCGCGAGGGCGGCCGCGCTGGCGAGCGCCATGATGTCCAGCGGCGAGGAGCCGGCCGGCATCTGGGGAAATCCCCCCGTGGCGACGCCCACGATCGCCGTACTTGCGCGCAGGTCGGCGATCATTCGGCAACCTCGTAGACCAGGCGGCAGCCCTCCTCAGCCGGCTCGATCTTGGCCCACACCCGCAGGCCGATCTTCAGCCTGTCCGGGGCGCAGTTCACCATTGTCGACATCATCCGGAAGCCTTCGTCGAGATCGACCAGGACGATGTTGTTCTGCGCCTGCGCCTTGTGCAGCACCGTGAACGAATAGATGGTGCCCACGCCGCCGCTTTCCTTCCAGATCAGGGCTTCACGCTCGCCGCTGGGCCCCACCTCGCGTGGATAGAAAACCGCGCGCTGGGCGGACTCGTCGAACTGATAGAGAAGCCGCCCCTGCTCCAGGCCCTCCAGGAAGATCTGCCTGGCGCTCTTGCCAGGCGATGCGAAGGTGTAGTCCGCCACTTCAGCTGCCCCGGAAGGAAGGCCTGCGCTTGGCCTTGAACGCCTCGATGCCTTCACGGGCGTCTTGCGTGTCCATCAGCCGCGCTTGGTGTACTGCTTCCAGTTCGGTCAGTTCGTCCCACCCGCCCGGATCACGCAGGATCTCCTTGCTCGCCCGGAAGGCCGCCGTCGGGCCGCTGGCGGCGAGCGCCGCCATTTTCATGGCCGTGGCCATCAGGTCCGCGGCGCCAACGCTGCGGTTCACCATGCCCATTTGAGCGGCCTCGCGTCCACTCATGATCGTTCCGAGCAGGATGATTTCCGCAGCGCGGTGGCGCCCGACCCTCTCCCTGAGTGCAAAGTGCCCCCCGGAGTCGAGAATCAGTCCGATATTTCGAAAGGGACTTCCCAGCAGAGCGTCATCGGCTGCTACGACGATGTCGCATGCCATCGCCAAGCCGAAGCCGAATCCGAGGGCCGGACCCTGCACGGCGGCAATAGTCGGGACGCCGCAATCGCGAACCTTGCGCAGGGACGGGTTGATCCTCGTATTGACGATCCCATAGGTATCCTCGCCGCCAGGCTTGGTGTCCTTGAGGTCGCGACCCGCGCAGAACGCCCTGCCCGCGCCTCGCACCAGCACACAGCGTGCGCCGTCGCGATCCGCGCGTTCGAAGGCGGTGCCGACCTCACCCATCTCGTCCACAGACAGGCTATTGCGCGCTTCCGGCCGGTTCAGCGTAACGACGCATACGTCGCCCTCTCGGGTGATCTCGATTGCTTTGCTCATGCCTTGTCCTCCCTGGGACGGCAGGCGACCAGGATCTGCAGATCGCTGGCCATCACCATCACTCCGTTCTGGTTGAACATGTTCCAGCCCATCAAGACGACGCCGTCACGACCCGCCCTCTTCTCCCTCTTGGAGCGGACTTCGGCTTCCAAGTGCAGCGTGTCGCCGATGAACGTGGGGGCGGTGAACCGAAGAGCGTCCGTTCCGTAGTTGGCGATGATGGCCGGTGCATCCGCTGGAACACCGAGGCCCGCCGCATACGCCTGCACGAGCAGGCCGGGTGCGATGCGCTGGCCGAAACGGCTGCGGGCGGCGGAATGCGCATCCGTGTGCAGGACGTTCCAGTCCCCCGTGAGCGCGCACCACTGGACGATGTCCGACTCGGTGATGGTTCGCCCCCTTGTGCGAAAGCGCTCGCCGACTTGAATCTCGTCGAAATGTTTGTGCAAGAAGTTCATGCGTTTGTAGGTTGGAGTGCCGCCAATTTAAAATATTCCGTCCAGATGGTCAATCTTATTCCTGCTGTCCCGCAAAAACATTGCCGGCATTCACTGGTAAGCACGGGTTGACAAAGCTTCGAACGGCGTCTGCTAAAGTCGGAGAACACATGCAAGGCGAGACATGGCGCGCACCAAAGCAGAGAACTTCGACGACGTGAAGGAGCAGATCCTCACCGCAGCGGCCCGACTGTTTGCGGACAAGGGGTTTCGCAACACCAACATCATTGACATTGGGCAGGCATGCAATGCATCGAAGTCACGCATGTACCATTACTTCCCTTCCAAGGACGTGATGTTGCAGGAGATGCTGGAAACGCATGTCTCTGGTCTTGTCAACATCGCCAAGCACGTCGGCGGGGCCGAGCTGCAGCCGGCGCTCAAATTCCGTGAGTACCTTCACGTGCACTTGCACTACTACTTCGAACACCAGGACCGGCACAAGGTGCTGATCGAAGACTCGGACCATCTCCCCGCGGAGGCACGCGCTTTCGTGAAGCGGGCTGAGCACAAACTGGTCAGTATCCTGGCGGTCATCTTGGCGGAACTCAACGCCGATCGATTCAAAGACCGCCAAGTGGCCACTTCGCATGCCATGCTCATCTACGGCATGCTGAACTGGACATACACCTGGTACAAACCGGCCGGCAAGTTCAAGCTCGATACCCTGGTCGAACAGGCGAGCGATCTCTGTTTGCACGGGCTGCTGTGATTCGTCGAGAAAATCCCTATTCCAGACCTGTGGCCTTTCTTCGACGGGGCCCAGTACTCGCTGGCCAGCCGCGTGCTCAACATCCCTTCCACACAGGGCGGCGACGTTCCTGCATGGCGAGCCGCCCCTCCCTAAAGTCCTGGCTGTCCATGGTTCGCTGTTGGCGGCTTCGGATGCGCGCCAAATCGACATCGCCACGGGCGAGCTCATTCAGCGTCTGCTTGAGCGACTCCAATGCCAGCGGCGCAAGCGCAGCGATCTCTGATGCCAGTTGGTTCACCCGCCAGGGAAGGTCTTGAGATGGCACCAATTCCTGCACGCACCCCATCTTCAACAGCGTTGCAGCGTCAAGCGCTTGCGCAGTGAGCAACGCGCGTTTGGCAGCCGTTACCCCCAGGCGCGACACGTAGCGCATCAGCCCACTCGGATAGAAATGCAGGCCCAGCGCCGCGGCGACCATACGGAGCTCGACGCCCTCGGCTGCCAAGGCAAGGTCGCAGGCCAACACAAGATCGGTCGCGCCGCCGTAGACACTTCCATTGAGCATGCAGATCGTGACAGGTCGCAGTTGCTCCAGTTGCTGCACGAGCTCCTCGAAGTCGTCCGGTGCGGAGCCGCTGTGCAGATCGCCGAGGTTGTAGCCCGCGCTGAACACAGGCCGCTGCGGCAGCACGTCGGCCCCCACCACGACAACCCGGATGCTGCGATCGGCGTCGATGCGGCGAAACAGCTTCGCAAGCTCGATCAAATCCTCGTTCTGCAGACGATTGCGTTGTGACGCCCGCGCGAGGGTGATGCGCGCGATGCCATCGCCCGACTCGAACCGGGGCAGGCCGTCTAAGGTAGGGATCATGGTTCAGAGTGAAATTGCTTCGGCCTGCATGGCCGCAGTGGGTTTGAGCGCGCGTCGCTTGCGCTTGGGCAGTGGGAGAAGTGCAGTCAGGACAAAGGCTCGTCATCCTCGCTTACAACATATGAAAAGGCCAATAGGGGCACCCACCGGCAGCACCAGCGACGGTCGTCGAGCGCGGGAAAAGAATGCATCCGGCGAGCGGCTCAGAACTTCTGCGAAGTCCCGCCCCCCAACCGCAATGTGCTCCGCTGCCAGATCGCAGGACCGAGCACCGCAGCTAACACCAACCCCCGTCCCCAGATCGGGAATGCCCAACTGCTCACACTGGTGGCGTCAAGCATTCGGCTCCTCCACCCCACACAAAAATACCTGTTTGACATTGCGACTTCAGTTGAAAGCAATAGCCTCGCCGGGAGAATGGTGCGACAGTCAGCGCCAATGCGCGTAGATGGCTCGCCGCGACTGTGCGCAAATTCATCGGTCGGCGAGCCGCCGCTATTGAGAAAGGGGCCCGGCGGGGCCAAGACCGACGCGCTGTGCCTCGAGGTCAAACGCATCGTGCATCTCAACATTCGCCAAGTTCGCGTCCGGGCCAAACTCCTTGAGGACCTTCTTTTTCATCTCCTCGACGTCGCACAGTCTGACACCCGGAATCCAAGGTCCGGCAAGTTCGATCATCACCTTGCTCAGAGGCAAGCGACGCTTGATCAGGTCAAGCACTTCGCGCTTCACCTCTCCATCCTCGACGAGCTCCGCCGCTTCGATCAAAACGATTGCCGCACCAGATTCAAGGCAAAGCTCGGCCTGCTCGATCAACAGTGCGGGGTTGCTTTGGGACTCCTTGGATCCCACTTCCCCGATCACCTCCAGCCCCGCGCTGACGGCGCGCTCGATCTGGCGGCGACGCTGCTGCGCAGACAAGGGGACCAGATTGTCGGAAATCTCCAGCGTCGAGAAGCCGAGGCTCAGCGCCTCTTCATAGAAGTGCCCAAGCTTGGCTTCGCCTTCGGTGGCAAAAACGTACTCGTGGAACTGCCCTCCGAGAAAGGCCTTGACACGCGCCTGCCGGTAAATGCGCAACTTGTCTACAAGGGTCGCCCGATCGTATAGGCGAGCCGTACCGCACTTGAATTTCGCGAGGTCGATGAATGCGCCACAGGTTCGTAAGACATCCTCGAGCTGCCCATTTGGCAGACCATTGTCGATAACCATCGTGAGGCCCGTCGCACGTGGCTTCTCTCGTGTGCGTTTCGGAGTCAATGCCAAGAAGGAGAATGGTTCCATGCTGCATGTCCTTGCGTAAACGGAAAGGCATCGGCACTGCAAGCAGCGGTTTGTCCGGTGCCGCTGGCCGCGGTTCAGAGAGTCGGAAGATAGGCGTCAAGCGAAAGCGTGATCGCCTTCTCGGTGGTGAAGCTCTCCAGCATTCCCTCCAGCGAAAATTCACGACCAATACCGCTCTTTTTGATCCCGCCGTAGGGTTGCCCCAGGATCTGGCCGAGGCCGCGATTGACCTGCACCCAGCCTGACTCGATCGACTGAGCCGTGCGCAGCCCGAGCTGAAAGTCCTTCGTCCAGACATAGGCGGCCAGGCCATAGTGGCTCGCATTGGCCATTTCGATCGCGTCATCCACATCCTTCCAGGGAATGACCATCAGCACCGGTCCGAAGATCTCTTCCTGCGACAGGCGCCAGTCGTTCTTTCCAGGCGCGAAGATCGTGGGCACCGCGTAGTAGCCCTTCGAGAGCGGACCCTCTCTGGGCGGCAAACCACCCAGCAAGGGCTTGGTCAGCCCCATGCCTTCTTCGATATAGCTGCAGACGCGGGCGTGCTGCTTCTGGTTGATGAGGGAGCCAATGTCGGTGGCCTCGTCGAGGGCATCGCCGATCGTGAGCTCCTTGGTTTTCTCTACCAGGGACGAAACGAAGGAGTCGAAGATGCGTTCGTGCACGAACAATCGCGATCCCGCTGTGCACGACTGACTCTGCCGGGTGAAGCGCATCGAATCCATCACGCCCTTCACCGCCCAGTCCTCGTTGGCGTCGGGAAACACAATGGAAGGGCTCTTGCCGCCAAGTTCGAGCGACACCGGGGCAATGTTGTCGGCAGCCGCTCGCATGATCGTTTGCCCCACCGCGGTGGAGCCGGTGAAGGATATCTTCCTCACCTGTGGATGTTGCGCGAGCGCCGCTCCGGCCTCCGCTCCGTAACCGGTGAGCATGTTGACCACTCCTGGGGGCAGTACCTCCGAGCAAATTCGCGCAAGTCTAAGCGTCGCCAGCGGCGCATCCTCGGCGGTCTTGACCACAATCGTATTGCCGGCGCAGATGGCCGGCGCCACCTTCAACGCAGTGAGAAGCAGCGGCCCATTCCATGGAACGATGGCGGCAACAACGCCGAGTGGCTCGCGTTGGGTGAAGCTAATCACGTTCGAGGCCAACGGGATCGAATGCCCTTTCAACTCGCCTGCGAGGCCGCCGAAGTAGCGGAACACGTCTGCCGCAAAACGTGCTTCCGGCCGCGACTGCGTGCGGATGGCGTTTCCGGTCTCGCACGCTAGCGTTCGCGCCATTTCCTCCGCCTGCGCGTCCAGCTGATCTGCGATGCGCATCAGCAGCCGCCCCCTCTCCCGGGGTGCGGTCCGACGCCAGGACGGAAAAGCCTCAGCGGCCGCTTTGACCGCAAGATCGACGTCGATAGCCGAGGCGCGTGGAACGCGAGCAATAGCCTCCCGCACGCAGGGATTCTCGACCGCAAAGGTCTCCCCGCTCGCAGCCTCGACCCACTCGGCGCCGATCAGCATTTTCTCGTGGGCCTGTGTAGTAGTGCTTTCGATCATCTCGTCTCGTCCTTCCATGTTCCTGCCTCGGCATACCGCAGAAACTGCTGCAGCATTCGATTGAAGATTTCTGGCTCTTCCCGCATAGGCACGTGACCCGTGCGCGGCAGCACTGCCAGCTGCGCGCGCGGGACGATCTCCTTCAAGAAGACCCCGGTTTTCAGGCAAGCCTTGTCCTCGTCGCCTGTGATCACCAGCACCGGCACATCGATTGCCGCGAGGAGATCCCGCTGGGCGTGCAGCGATTCGCGCGCAGCCTGAGCCCTGAGAATGCACTCAGCGGCATACGCGTCCATCTGGATGCAGAAAGCCTCGAATTTCACGAAGGAGAGCGGATCCTTCTCCCGGAGTAGGCGTCGTGAGCCAGCCAATGCATAGGCGCGGCCGGCCGATTCAGCCCCCTCCCGACGGAAGCGCTCCGCGAATTCGACGGCGCCACGTCGAAAGGCTTCCTGGCTGTCCGGGGGCGAGCCCGAGCCCACTGCGCAAGCGACGATGCTCTTGACCCGTGCGGAGTGCCGCAGGGCAAACTGCAAGGCGACGTACGCCCCCATGCTCGTACCCACCAGATGCGCCGCCTCGATCTCGCATGCGTCCATGACAGCGATCAGGTCGTCCACTGCATGGCACGTGGAGTAGGCGTCCGGCGACTGGGGCACGTCCGATGGAGGATATCCGCGAGCATTGAAGGTCGTGCACCGCCACGCCGCGGCCAAAGCGTGGACTTGCGGCTCCCAGGAACGTCCATCTCCGGCAAGCTCGTGCAGAAAGACGACAGGCGGCCCAGCACCAATGGACGTGCAATGAAGCCGGACCGCACCGCTGTTGATGTACGTCATCTAAACCGCCGGCAGTAGCTCCACCGCTCCAATGGTGGTGCGGTGCATAAGGCGATACAGGGGAGCTTTGTACCCGCCGGTGGCCGAGTGGTTGGTGCACCGGTTGTCCCAGAGATTGGCATCGTGCCGGCGCCATTTGTGACGGTAAACGAAGGACTCCTTCTTATAGTGCTCGTTCAAAGAACCGAGCAAGTCATCGCTCTCTTGCTCCGACACACCCAGGATCCTTGTGGTGAAGCCTTCGTTCAGGTACAACGCCGGCTTGCCAGTGTCAGGGTGCTTGATTACTAATGGATGGGTGACGTCCGGCAGATGCGCCGCCAATGCGTAGATTTCGCTCTGACCGGGCGTGAGCGGCTGGCCATACTTGCGTTCATACCGAGCCGGAAATTCGCTCATGTTGTGGACGGCCTTTAGTGTCAATACCTGCTCGCGGATCTTCGCGGGCAGCCCTGCGAACGCCAGGTACATGTTGGAATACAGTGTGTCCCCCCCGGTGTCCGGCACCTCACGGCCGTACAGCATTGAGGCCGCCGCGGGCTTTGCGAGATATGAGAGGTCCGTGTGCCAGTAGGGCGTCGACCCCTTGGCCATCGGCTGTCCTTCCTTCACGATGTTCGACAGCACATAGATCTCTGGATGCTCCGGCAGCAGGAACTTCTTGGCGAAATGGATTTGCAGTGGCCCGAGGCGCTCGCTGAACGCCATGTGCTGCTCCGGTGTGAGTTCCTGATCGCGAAAGACAAGCAGCAAATGCTGCAGCCAAGCCTGTCTGATCTGCTCAAAATCCGCATCCGACAACGGCTTGGCCAGATCCACGCCGATCACTTCGGCGCCCATCACGGGGGAAAGGGGTTTGATTTGAAAATTCATAGCTGCTCCTATTGCTTGGGCCCTGCACCCTTGGTCTGTTGGATCAAAGCTCCCCAACGCTTGTACTCAGCGAGTACCCAATCGCGCGTGTTTTCTGGAGAGTTGTCTTTTGGTATCACCACGCCGAGTTCATCGAATCTCGTCTTGACCGATGGCTTGGCTAGCGCACTGAGGGTTTCCCTAGAAAGGGTATCGACGATTTCACGCGGAGTTCCTCTTGGGACACAGAACAAGGCCCAGCCTACCGCCTCGAATTCCGGCACCGTTTCCGCCACAGTAGGCACCTGCGGGAACAATGCCACGCGGGTGCTGGAGGTCACCGCCAGTGCGCGCACCAAGCCGTTCTTGATAAACGGTGCTGCCGCTGTCAGGGAGTCGAGTGACGCGTCCAAAGTGCCGCCGATCAGGTCAGTCATTGCTTGCGAAGACCCCTTGTACGGCACGTCGTTGAATCTCGAATTCGATTGAGTCTTCAAAAGCGACAGTGCGAGACGTTGGACCTCTCCGCCCGAGCCAACGGCGACATTGGCAGCCGACGTGCCCGCATCTAGCAATTGCTTCAAGTTGACGAATTTTGAGTCCGGCCTAACAACCAGTACGAGCGGCGCCTTCCCAATCACCGCCACATAGTCAAAGTCGCGGGTAGGGTTGTAAGTGAGATTTTCAAGCTGGTGCGGAGCAATCGCGAGATTGCCAGAGGTCCCCACGTGCACTGTGTAGCCGTCCGGCTTTGCACGGGCCGAAATGGACGCGGCAATCGTCGCACCGGCTCCCGGCTTGTTGTCAATAACAAAGGCTTGTTTCAAGGACTTGCTAAGCTCGTCAGCGACGGTGCGAGCAAATATGTCGGTCGCCTGACCTGGAGGAAAACCAACCGTCACTGTCACCGGCTTGTTCGGCCATGCGGGCTGCGCCCATGCAGCGCGAAATTGCGTCGCAGTCAGCAGTGCCGTCGTGAACGCTCTACGATTCACTGTCATTTTTGTCTCCTGTCCTTATCCAAATGCTGTCGTGGAATTGATGCGCGAGGTAGCCACGCAGCAGAAACATCGGTTGCACCGCCGGCGGACCGTCTCCCACTGAGGATGGCGAAGGGCGCTCCCGTGCGGGTACGTTGAATTTCCAGCGTGACAGCCCCGTCAAATGACCCCGGCCACACGAAGGCTGTGTATTTCTCCGGAGGCGTAACCCAGCTCCTTCAGTATTGCCTCCGTACTCTCGCCCCTGTCCTCCAGCGGCGCTGTCACCGTGGGAGGTGTGCGCGACATCTCGACCGCTTGCCCGACGACATGGAGCTTTCCGCGACGCGGATGCAACATCGGTTTAGCGATCCCAATGTGCTTGACCTGGGGGTCGTTGAAGACTTGGTCCATGGTGTAGACCGGTCCGCATGGCACGTCAGCCGCCAGGAGCTTGTCCACCCACTCCGCAGCGGTCCGCGTCTGAAGTAGCACGGAGATTCGCTCGTTAAGTTCCTGCCTGTTCGCCACGCGGTCTGCGTTCTTGTGGAATTTGGGAGCAGTGGCCATATCCGGATCACCCAGCGCCTCGCACAGCCGAACCCACATGGCTTCGCTTCCAGCTCCGATGTTCAAGTAGCCATCGCCAGTGCGGTATGCGGAGGTCGGCATGTTGGTGGGATGGTCATTCCCAACACGCCCGGCGACGACACCGTCGGCGAGATAGCGCGCAGCCTGAAAATCCATCAGGTTGATACCAGTGCTCAATAGCGAAGTCTGCACCCATTGTCCGCGACCGCTGTGTTCCCGCTCGAAGAGCGCCGCCAGAATTCCGATCGCAGCGTAAAGGCCTGCTCCGACATCGATCACTGCCGCCCCAGCCCGAGTTGGTTCGCCGGAGGGATCACCAGTGGTACTCATCAGACCGCACATTCCCTGCAGGATCTGGTCAAAACCCGGGCGATTGCCGTAGGGCCCATTTTGGCCAAAACCGGAAATGCTCGCCAGAATGATGCGGCCGTTGATGCGGTTCAAACTCTCATAGTCGAGGCCGAGTCGGCGCTTGACATCGGGTCGGAAGTTTTCCACGACTACGTCCGACGTCGCCACGAGGCGGTGCATTACCTCCCGGCCACCATCGGACTTGAGATCGAGCGTGATGGAACGCTTGTTGCGATGCAGGTTCTGCATGTCGGCGCCATCTCGTTCACCGACGTACAGCTCCTCTCGAGCCGCACCGATAGGCGTCTCGATTTTGAGCACTTCGGCGCCGAAGCCCGCCAGATGCATTGCGCACACAGGACCGGCTCGCGCTTGACTAAGATCCAGCACTCGCAGTGGCGCGAGTGCACCTTGCTTGACATAACCTCTCATGCTTACACGACTCGCTTTTCGTATGGGACGACACGATTACGGCACGGTCTTCCTGATATATCAACGGTCAGCACAAAGGTTTGCGCTCACTAGTTGGCTTGGAGCGGTTACGCGCGCAGGTGCGCGTCAGCAGACAGGTATGTCGATCTCAAGGCACACATTTTAAATTGCCTCGATTCTTATAAGGGCCGATACGGCTACCTCCGTTTGACGACAGCGCTTCGTCGAGGGAACGCATGGTCACCTTCGTCGCCGAGACCACGCCCGAAGTGGGTCGAGGAGCCGGGCCACTGGGGCTTCCACAAAATGCTTCAGATGGGCTCAGCACGCGTGCGGCCGCTGCGCGTCGAGGTGGGGCCGGCGGCCTGGCCGCGCGGTGGCACGCCGCCGTGGCTGATCTTCGTCACGCCGTCGCACCAGTACCCTCTGGTTCGGTCATGAGCCTGGCGCGGCGGCGCGAGTTGCTGGACTTCGCGCGCGCACCGGGCAGCTGGATCGCGAAATGCTTGCGCTGAGTGAAGGACACATGCGACGCGAGCACAGCTCGAGCTTCGCAGCCGCTACAGCCGGCCCTCGGATGTTCAGATGTAGATGGTGGACTGAACACCTATGATCGCCGCCTTTGGGATTGCCGCGACGTCTTTGCTGCAATGGTCGCTGAGCTTAGAGCGCACGGACTACAGGCTCGAAACGCCGGTTCGTGATCGACGCCACCAGCGCCTCCATCAACCGATCGACTCGCTCGTCAGCGGCCTCGACCGTGTGCCATTTCTCGGTAAACGCCGTCTGGGTGGCGCCGGCGTCGAGGTTCAGCGTCGACAGCCAGCGGTAGTAGGCAATGCTCCACGAGGTCTTGCCGGGGTAGCGAATGTCGTGGCGCAGCAAGAAGCCCTTGAGTTGGTGTCGGGCCTGGACGCGGCTGTTGACGGCGTCTTCGCGCGCCCGCGCCAAGTCGCGGATCGCTCCGTCGCCAGGCTCGGGTATCCACACCGCACTGAACTGTCCGACGCGGGAGCACTCGGCCAATTGAATGCAGTCACGTCAATCGGCTTGACTCGGTCGCCCGGACGCCGCGGGATCTGCGAAGGGGCAATGATCTCGCAGAGGTAGCCCCTTTCCTTCAAGGCGCGTTGCAGCCCGAGGCCGGTCGGTCCAGCCTCATACACGATGTGCAACTGCTCGGCGGATCCGATCTTGGTCAACACTTTCAGAAGCTTGTTCAGATCGTGCGTCACCTTGCCAATCAAGGTGCCGGTGCTCGACCCAACTCGGCCGCGCCAACACTGATGCTGTCCTTATGGACATCCAGGCCCACGTGAAACTTGGTACGCTCTTTCATGGTCGGTCTCCTTGTGTTGCTGACGACGAAAGTCACAGCATGTAGCTCTACACGCCTCGGCGTTCAATCTACGATGTTGGAGCCGGCCGCCTACCATGGGACGGCGACCATCATGTCTATTTGCAGATGCTCCGGATCTTATTCAGTTCGATCACTGCGTTTTTGAACCCATACTCGTGATTGTCACTTACGTAGTAATACACCATATTGTTTGGAAGAAGGACAAGGCCGATGCCGCCGAATCCGGACATAAAGGGAATCCACTTCGCATTTGGGCAGACAGCCGCGTCTGAATCCGGGCTGCCCGCGTCCCAAGCCCAGAAGCCGTGCAGATACTTGTAGCTGGCGGCGCCGGCGGTCAGACCGTGGTTGCTGGTTCTTTGCATGGCTTCGTCGTAGAGGGTGCTGTCGAGCATCTGGACACCGGCGATGGACGCGTTGTTCTTGTTCAGGAATTCACCGATCTTGACCATGTCGTCATGGTGAAAGGTGAGGCCATAGCCGGTAAAGGGATGGGCGACGCTGTCGATGACACGGGTGGAGGTCCAAGTGGTTGGGCTCATTTTCAGCGGCTTCCACAGCTCGGTCACCAGCATATCGCGGTAGTAGTCCTTGGTATCGCCTTCCCAATGTTTATAGATCATGTTGAGAGCGGAGCCGAGCAGAAAGGTGTCGGAGGTGTGATAGACCCAGGTTGTTCCAGGCGTGGACATCCTGGAATAGCTGCAGGCATGAGTGGCTTTCTCGCTGTACGTATTGACGCTGAAGAAATTGCTGTATGCGTTTGCGGAGCGTTCGTCCACCTCATAGCCGGTACTCGCATAGTTGCCCGTCGCCATGTCCAGCGTATTCAGTAGTGTTACTTCCCTCCATTGGTCGCCGGAGCACGGCCCTACCGTCGCTTGTATGGTCATCGCGCTCTGAACACCTTCATACTTCTTCTCAATCCGCATCAGGCCAATGGCCCCAGCCACCGATTTGGCCAGCGAGTAGGAGGGCAGGTCGATGACATCGCAAAACGGATAGGTTCCATAGCGTGTTTCGCAGCCGCCGACGTAGTTGATGCCGTCAGTGGCAACTCCCCAGAGGCTCCTGGCAGAAAGGGATTGTTCGCTGCCGATATTTGCTGGCACGATTCCAGAGGCGGGGAAATCAGTGGCTAACTGATCGATTGGCCTGGTCGGCATGCGTGCGGCGACTTCGGTCTGGTAGGCGGCGATTGTTTCGGCGGCGTTGTCGATGGTTTGTGGCGTGTAGCTAGCCGCCGCAAGGCCCCACATATTGAATTTGAAGTACTGGCACGTCTCGCCAGCGATCTGGTAGGCAACTTTGCTGACGCTACCGTCAGACTTGAAGAGAAAGCTCATCACCCCGTTATGGGTGCAGTTCGCGCCTTTCTCCTGCAGGGAAAAAGGCATAGCTGCGCGGGCGTAGCCTTGATCGTTCGTTTCCTTCCAAACCCGACCCGGTTCTAGGATGTAGGACCAATTTGGATGGGTGGTGCTGATCAAGCCGCGCGCGACGGGGACGATGTGCGTTCCGGTCTGAACGAACTGAAAAGAAAAGGCGGGTAGGTGGCCCGGATCCTGGTAAAAAACGGCACGCGAGGTGCCCTGTTCACTGAAGCTACCAGTGGTGCCGAGGTTATTTAGCTTCAGTGTGCCCTCGAAAGTTTGGCCGGGGTTGGCTGCGTTCGTTGGAACGGCAAAGGCGCCATAGTCGACCAAGCTGGCGGAGCTACCCATCAAGGTGGCGTAGCTGAGATTGGCGGCGGTGCGGGCGACCGCGCCGGTACCTGACAAAGGCGCATAAAGAGGCGCATAAGATTCGATGTTATCAACCTGTCCTCCTGTTCCGCGGGCACTCAGCGCCCCAGCCACGCATGCGGCGGCGCACAGCGTTTTTAGAAGTTGAAGGCTTGTCATTATTTGTTTCCGATTTGGATTTTTGGACTGCCTAAAGATGACTCAATAGTCACCCCTGCAATTCGCCTGTAACCCTCCCTCATGAATGCTCACGTCCCGGCGTCAATCCTGCTGCCGTATCCCCTGAGATCCAGCGGCCTCAGAAGCGGGCGGCGATCGTGCCGTCGGCTCCGATGTTGTTGGTCTCCAGAGCGAACTTGCCGGTCAGGCTCTCGGCCACCTGCTTGCCGCCGCGTACGCCGAACACCGACGGCGTGTTGGGGCCGGACATCATGTCCGGGTTGGCGGTCTTGGTGTGGCGGCCACGCGGTCGCTGGCTTCCTTCTCGACGCCCTTGTTTGACCAGCTCGTCGAAGGCCGGGTTCGAGTAGTGCGACAGGTTGAACACGGTCGGCTTCTCGGTGCGGAACAGGCCGATCAGTCAGTCCGACGGCGTGGCGTAGGCCGGCCACCAGGTCATTGAGATCATGTTCGGTACCGACTCGAATTTCTTCGCGTCGTCCCAGATCTTGCCCCGGGGTCCGGGTTTGAGCTCCAGCTCGACGCCGATCTTCTCCAGGTTGGCCTTGAACAGCAGCAGCGAGTTCTTTTACTCCTCGCTGTTGCTGATGTAAGCCGCGGTGAGCTTGCGCTGCTCCTTCGGAACGCCGGAAGATTCGATCAGCTGCTTTGCCTTCGCCACGTCGAACAACGGGGTGTTCAGCTTGGCGTCGTAGGCCCACATGCTCGACGGGGTGATGCCCTTGCCGCCCCGACCAATCCCTCGTGTGCGTAACCCATTGGGGTGCCATGCCCCAACGGCTCAATGGAGCTTCACGCGCGGGCGGGTGCGGCGCGTGAAGAAGTGCCCGAGCATGTTGAGCACGACCCGTGCCGCGCCATGCAGCACGTGCTGGTGCATCTGGTAGAGCGACAGGTACATCACCCACGCGAAGTACCCGTCCAGCCACAGAGTTCCCCCCTTCAGGCTGCCCATCAGGTTGCCCACCGTGCTGTAGCGCCCCAGCGAGACCAACGACCCGAAGTCGCGGTAGTGCCAAGGCTTGAGCGGTCGGCCGCGCAGCCGGCGCGCCAGGGCATCGGCCACATGCGTGGCCTGCTGGTGCGCGGCTTGCGCGCGCGGCGGCACGGTAGCCGGCTCGCGGCCCAGCCATGGGCAGGCGGCACAGTCGCCAACGGCGAACACGTGCTCGTCCTGCGTGGTCTGCAGCGTCGGCAGCACCTTCAGCTGGTTCAATGCATTGGTTTCCAATCCCAGCCCGGTCAAAAATGCCGGCGCGCGGATGCCCGCGGCCCACACCACCAGCTCGGCATCGATGCGCCGGCCGTCGGCCAGCTGCACGCCCTGCCCGTCCACCGCGGCGACGCGGGCGCCGGTGTGCACGGTCACGTGCTGGGCCTGCAACTGCCGCAGGGCACCGGCCGACAGCCGCTCGGGCAGCGCCGGCAGCACACGCGGGCCGGCCTCGATGAGGTGGATGCCGATGTGCCGCGCATGGTCGAGCCGGTCGAGGCCGTAGCTGATCAGCTCGCGCGTCGTGCGCTGCAGCTCGGCGGCCAGTTCCACGCCGGTGGCACCGGCGCCGATGATGGCCACCTTCAACTGCCAGGGCGCCAGGGGCGAGCTCTGCGCATGGGCGCGGATGCAGGCGTTGACCAGCCGACGGTGGAAGCGCTCGGCATCGGCCGGTGTCTCCAGCGCCACCGCGTGTTCGCGCACGCCGGGCGTGCCGAAGTCGTTGGTCTGGCTGCCGACCGCGATGACCAGCGTGTCGTACAGGAACTCGCGCGCCGGTGTCACCGGCCGACCGTGCTCATCGAGATGCGGCGCCACCTGCACGACGCGGCGGTCGCGGTCCAGCCCGGTCATCTCCCCGATGCGGTCGGTGAAGCCATGCCAGTGCGCCTGCGCCATGTAGCTCAGCTCGTGCAGGCCGAGGTTCATGCTGCCGGCGGCAATCTCGTGGAGGTGGGGCTTCCAGAAGTGGGTGCGGTTGCGGTCGATGAGCGTGACGTGGGCACAGCCGCGGCGGCCCAGGCGATTGCCCAGCCGCGTCGCCAGCTCCAGGCCACCGGCGCCCCCCCCAACCACTACGATGCGATGCACGGGGCTGGCCATCGCGTCAGGGGTACAGGCCGCGTTCCTGCCGCGCCGTCAGGATGCGCGAGCAGGCCACAACGAAGGCCGCCGTGCGCAGCCCGATGCAGTGCGTGTCAGCCGTGTGCCAGATGTGCCGGAAGGCATCGAGGATGATCTTGTCCAGTCGCTGGTTGATCTCCTCCTCGGACCAGAAGAAACTGGAAAAGTCTTGCACCCATTCGAAGTACGACACCGTGACGCCGCCGGCATTGCAGATCACGTCGGGCACCACGGTGATGCCGCGCTCGGCCAAGATGTCATCGGCCCGCGGCACGGTTGGCCCGTTGGCGCCCTCGAGCACCAGCCGCGCGGCCAAGCGCCCGGCCCGCTCCGCGGTCAATTGACCTTCCAGCGCGGCCGGAATCAGCACCTCTGTGGGTACGTCCCAGAAGGCATCGTCGCCCAGCACCTCGGCGCCCGCAAAAGCATGCACGCCGCCATGCTGTGCCACGTGGGCCTGTAGCGCCGCCACGTCCAGGCCGCCGGACTGGTATACGGTGCCGGTGTGGTCCTGCGCTGCGACGATGCGCGCGCCGGCCTGCGCGAACAGTTCAGCCGCCACGCCGCCGACATTGCCGAAGCCCTGCACCGCGACGCGCGCGCCGGCCAGCTCGATGCCCAACCGCTGCATCGCCTCGCGGCCGGTGACGAACACGCCTCGCCCGGTGGCCTTGACGCGGCCCAGCGAGCCGCCCAGGTGCAGCGGCTTGCCAGTGACCACGCCGGTGGCGGTGGCGCCGGTGTTCATCGAGTAGGTGTCCATCATCCACGCCATCACCTGTGCGTTGGTGTTGACGTCGGGCGCCGGGATGTCCTGCTGCGGCCCGATAATGATGCCGATCTCGCTGGTGTAGCGCCGCGTGATGCGCTCCAGCTCCTTGATGGACAACCCCTTCGGGTCGACGCGGATGCCGCCCTTGGCGCCGCCGTACGGCAGGTTCACGGCCGCGTTCTTCACCGTCATCCAGGCCGACAGCGCCATCACCTCTTCCAGCGTCACATCGGGGTGGTAGCGCACGCCGCCCTTGCCGGGCCCGCGCGACAGGTTGTGCTGCACGCGGTAGCCCTCGAAGTGGGCCACCGCGCCGTTGTCCAGCTCGACCGGGATATCGACGATCAGCGCGCGCTTGGGGCGCTTGAGCGTCTCGGCCCAGCGCGCCAGCGGGCCGAGGTACGGCACGACGCGGTCGACCTGCGTGAGGTAAGTGCCCCAGGGGCTGACGGCCGTGGGCTGGACATAGGACAGCATGCCTTTGACGTCGTTGGCGTTGGCGTCGGCCAGTTCGGTGGAGGTGGTGCGGTGGTTCATTGGATGCGGCTCACAGGCCCGCCAGGGCCACGTATTTGGTGACGAGGTAGTCGTCGATCAGCTCGGCGTTCTCGGCACGGGCGGCGTAGAAGGTCTGCTGCACCGCGACGCCGCGCGGCGTGGCCTCGTCCTTGCGACGGCGCCAGTCGGGGTTGTTCGGCGGCACGCGGTCTGCATCGGCGGCCTGCGGGGCGGCAAGGTGGGTGGTCGACATGTAGACGCCAGTTGTTCGCCGGCGCGCGGGCAAAAAAGCGCCCGCCGGCTGCGTACCGCAGTGGTACGCCGGATCAACGCCCTCCAGAACGGTCCGCAAGCCGATTTACTCCGCACCACCTTGCAATGAACAGGGCGTAGACCGCCGTCACGCGCTGCAGGCTCTCGATCGATACCCATTCGTCGACGCCGTGAATGCTCTCGCCGGTGGGCCCGTAGCAAGTCGACGGGATTTTTCCGTAGAGGTGAAAGAACTTCACGTCGGTCGTTGCCGTGAAGGCAGTTGTTCCGGGCTGGGCCTCCAACAGGTCCTGGTGGCACTGCATCAAGGTGGAGATCACGGGCGCTTCCATGTCAACCACGACGCCCTCGGATTGAAATCCGCCGTAGACCACCTCGTACCGGACGTTGGCGGCGCGCGGATGCCGGGCGTGCGCTGCCTTCAGCAATGCTTCGATCTCGGCCTGCACCTCAACGACTGGCCGCCCCGGGTAGTAGCCGATTCGCAGGTCCGCGCGGCAATGCGTGGGCACCGATGAGGTCCACTCGCCGCCCGCCAGCCGGCCAAGGTTGAAGTTGATCGGGTGCGCATGCTCGCAGTACATCGGATGGCGCGCTTCGGGCTGGTTCCACTGCCGCTCCAGGGCGCGCAGTTCGTCGACCAGGTATTGGGCGAACTCGGTCGCGGCAATGCCCTCCTGTGCACGCGACGCATGCACGGGCACGCCAAAGACTTCGATCGCCATCCACATCACGCCGATCTGGGCAGTCATGACGCATTCCTGGCTAGGCTCCGGGATCAGTGCCGCATCCGCCGTGTAGCCGGCGACGAGGCAGGCCAGCGCACCGTTGCCGGTGCACTCCTCCTCGATTACAGACTGCAGGTAGAGCGGCGCTGCCGGTTCGAAGCCAAGCTGGCGCAACGCCTTGAACGCCATCGTGTAGGCGACGATGCCCGCCTTCATGTCGGCAGCACCACGCCCGTAAACGCGATCGCCGACAATGCGCGGCTCGAAGGGCGGCGTCGCCCACAGCTGCGGATGGCCGATTGGCACCACGTCAATGTGTCCGTTCAGGATCAGCGAGCGACCGGTTGTGGCGCCACGCGGTCTGTGCACGCCCACCACGTTGCGTCGGCCGTGGTATGAAATGAGCGAAGGCGAGTAGCCTGGATGCTGCTGGATCTTCGATTCATCGATCTCGAACTCATCGACCTTCAGCCCGAGTTGGTCAAACTTGCGCGCCATCACGGCCTGCGCCGGGGCTTCCTCCCCCAGCAGCGACGCATGCGCCACCAGTTCGCACAGCATGTCGACGCTCTCCCCTTTCAAACTGCGGACGGCGCCCAGGATCTGCTGTTCATTCAAGGTGCTCGAGGTCAAGGTGCTCATTGCGTTCCTCCATCGCGCTGGCGCGCATTCACAATTACTCGCCGCGCGCCGGCAGCGTCAGCGGTCCCAACTCACGCAAGCTTCGCGAATCGGCCGGCGGGTTCGCGTAGCACGGAAAGTCGACGCGCGTATCGCGAAAGGACTTCAGCATCTGGCCCAGCCCGTTGATCCCGCGCCTGCGGGACGCGCGGACCCGCTCCAGGTCGAGCGTCACCGGAATGACCTCGTTGTGCTCGCCGGCCTGGTGGATGACCTCGCCTTCGGGCCCGACAATGATCGAGCGGCCGTTGCCAAGCTCCCCCGCATTGTTGATGTCCACAAAGTAGCACTGGTTCACGATGGCGTTCGCCTGCGCCAGCACAAGCTCCTGGGCACGATCGGTCGTGCTGGTGAGCGTGGGATGCAGGATGACTTCCGCCCCTTTCCACGCGAGAGCTCGGGCCACTTCCGGAAACCATTGGTCGTAGCAGATCGACAGGCCAAAGCGCCCGACCTCCGGCACGTCGAACACCACGCATTCCCTGCCATGGGCGACGCCGGCTTCGTAAGGCAGAAACGGATAGATCTTGCGATAACGGGCAACGGTGATGCCCGCCGGGTCGATCGCGATGGCGGTGTTGTAGATGCGGTCACCTTCCCGTTCGTACAACGATCCGGGCACGAGCCAGATGCCGAGCTTTCGGGCGAGCGCCTGATAACGCGCCTCGGTCGGTCCCGGCAATGGTTCGGCGCTGCCGAGCGCCGAGCCGAACGAGGCAAGTTCAGGCAACAGGACCATCTGCACCCATGGAAAGCGCTTCACCGTCGACGCGATTTCGCGCTCGATGCGGTCTCGATTGTCCCCGGGCGCCAGGGCGAGTTGCAGGCCAGCGATAGAGAAAGGCTTCAAACAGGGTCTCCAGGAATCGACTCGCGCGGTCGGGGTCGTCACACGATCGAATCGTGCAGCGCACGGCTGTACGGGTGCTCGGGACGGGTATAGAACTGCTGCGCGGAAGCGACTTCCACCAAGTCGCCCGCGCGCATGACCGCGATCCGGTGCGAGACGTAGCGGGTCGCCGCGAGATCGTGCGAAATGAACAGTGCGGCGAAGCGGTGCTGCTGTTGCAGGCCGCGGATCAGATTCAGGATCTGGCTCTGCACCGAGACGTCGAGCGCGCTCACTGCCTCGTCGAACACGATAAACCGTGGGCTCGTGATCAGCGCCCGTGCGATCGCCATGCGCTGGCGCTGCCCGCCCGACAGCTCGCCCGGGTAGCGGGCCGCGAGCTCGCCGTCGAGGCCGACCTCGGCGAGCATGGCGGCGACCCGGCGCTGTCGCTCGGCGCGGTCGCCGAGTTTCTGGATCAGCAACGGCTCGGCAATCGAGGCGCCGCAGCGCAGGCGAGGGTTCAATGCCCACTCCGGATGCTGGAAGACCACCGACAGCGCGCCCTGCCGCCGCACGACGGGATCGAACGGCTTGCCTTCGAACAGAAAAGTCCCGAAGGTGGGCCGCACGAGGCCGAGCATGATCCTCCCCAGCGTTGTCTTGCCCGATCCGGATTCGCCGACCAGGCCGACCGTTTCGCCCGGGGCGATGTCGAGGTCGACCCGATTGACGGCGGGTACGGGGATGCGGTGCCAAGGCGGACCCTTGCGGTAGGTGACACCGAGTCCGCGCAACTGGATGGTAGGTTGGGCGGTGACCATCACGTCGCTTCCAAGGGCTTGGCAGGAACAGTGTTGCCGTCGAGCGCAAAGTGGCACGCGACCACCCGTCCTCGCAGGTTGACGTCAGCCGGGCGCTGGCTGTGACAGATCGGCTGCGCATGCGCGCAACGCGCCGCGAATGCGCAATTGGTTGATCGCTGGTGCAGCACGGGCGGCACTCCGGGAATAGGTTGAAGCTGGCCACCGGGGCCTTCGTTGCCGGCCGCAGCCCGCACCAACGCCTGCGTGTAGGGGTGACGGGGCGCGGCGAAGACCTGGCGGCTCTCGCCTGACTCAACGACGCGGCCGCCATACATGACGAGGATGCGCGCGCAGCGCCGGGCGACCATCCGCAAATCGTGGCTCGTGATCACCAAGCTGGCGCCAGTGTCGCGGCCGAGCGCCATAAGCAAGTCGAGTATCGCGCCCGTGATGGAGGCATCGAGGGACGCGGTCGGTTCGTCGGCGATCACGACCGCGGGGTTGCGCGCGATCGCCAGGGCGATCACCACCCGCTGCGCCATGCCGCCGGACAATTCGTGTGGGAAGCAGGCCGCCACCCTGGCGGGATCGCTCAGGCTCGCTTTCGCGAGCAGTTCGATGATGCGGGCCGAGCCGGAAGGCAAGTTCAGCGCGAGGGCAATCTGGCGGCCAATGCGCATCGTCGGGTCCAGCGCCAACATCGGGTTTTGGAAGACGAAACCGAGCCGGTCGCGTCGGACGGCGCGCAGTTGCGCGTCCGTGCAGCGCAGAATCGAACGGCCTTCGACCAAGACGTCGCCGCCGTCGAAAGTTGCATTCGGAGCCAGCAAGCGGCCGATGGTCATGCCGAGTGTGGACTTGCCTGACCCACTTTCCCCGACGATGCCGATCGTCTCGTCGGCGGCGATCGCAAGGCTCACGCCATCAAGTGCGCAAATCGAGCTGTCGCGCGACGCGTACGACACTACGAGATCCCGGATTTCAACTCGTTTCGTCATGTCAGTGGCCTCCCACGCAGGGGCTCCAAACCATCCCGGATAGCGTCGCCAAGCAAGTTGACGGATGCGATCGCTAACGCCAGCACGACGCCGGGGATCAATACCAGCCATGGCGCCACCGTTAGGTAGACGCTCCCGAGTCGGAGCAGCGAGCCGAGCGACGCGCTCGGCGGTTGCACGCCCAGCCCGAGGAAGCTCAGGCCGCTCTCGATCAGCATGCCGACCGACAGCGCGTAGGTCAGCTGGACGATGGCCGCGCCCATGACGTTCGGCAGGATGTGTACCACCATCACGCGCATCGTCGACGCGCCGGCGATGACCGACGAGACGACGAATTCGCGCTCCCCTACTGTGAGCGACACTGAACGAATCACGCGAATGAACAGCGGCAGCGTCGCCGTGGAGATCACGACGATGGCAGATGTGCTGCCCGGGCCAATCACGGCGGCGGCGAGCAACCCGAACAGCAGCGCCGGAAAGGCGAACAGCACGTCCGCGCAGCGCGCGATCACACTATCGACGGCCCCGCCCAGATAGCCGGCGGCGATACCCAGGAAAGCGCCGATGACTGCGGTGATGACCACCGCGATCGAGGACAGCAGGAAGGTCGCACCAATGCCTTCGACCACGCGTGGCAGATAGTCCCGGCCGAGTTCGTCGGTGCCGAAGAGGAACTGTGCAGTCGGCGCGCCGAGCCGTACACCCGCGCCGATCGCCGTCGGATCCCCAAGCGGCAGGTGGGGGCCGAAGACGCCGAGAAACAGGAACAGCGCGAGCAGGCACGCACCGAGCAGGCCGAGCCGGTCACCCCCCAGGACGCGCAGCGCAGCGCGGCTAGACAGTAGCTTCACGTGCTGGCCCTCTTAGCGCCAATGCGTGGGTCGATCAGCGCATACGCCACGTCCGCGAGCATGTTGAGCGAGATGAAGGCAAATGACGCCACCAGCACACCAGCCTGCACCACCGCGTAGTCGCGGCTCTCGAGCGAACTGAAGATGTAGTACCCGACACCGGGGATCGAGAACAGGATCTCGGCGATGATCGCGCCACCGAGCAGGAAGCCGAAATAGGTAGCAGTCACGGTGACGATCGGGATAGCCGCGTTGCGCAGGATGTGGTGCCGCACGATCTGGTTCGGCGTCTCGCCACGGGCCACCGCTGCCAGAATATGTCCCTCGGTCATCACCCTCAGGACCGCATCCCGGGTGGTCCGCAGGATGAGGGCGATGCCGAAGATGCTGAGGGAAGCGGTGGGCAGCACGACGGATCGCAGGTTTTCCCAGGGGTCCTGCATCAGCGGAACGAAGCCGCCTACCTTCAGGCCCAGCGACCAACGCGAGAACAGGAATATCAGAGCGCTGCCGAGCACGAACTCCGGCACGCTGGCGCCAAGTGCACCCACCAGCCGGCCCGCCCCCCCTGTTCCGCTGGCGCTCGATCGAATGCCGCTGGCGATCCCGAGCGGAAAGCCGACGCCAAGCGCGAACGCCAGCGTCAGCACTGCGATTTCAGCCGTCACTGGCAGCCGACGGAGCAGCTCGTCAATCACGGGGCTCTTGTTCACCATTGAAACGCCGAAGTCGCCGCGCATCAGCGCCGTGAGCCACTTGAGGAACTGGATGGGCACAGGCTGATCGAGTCCGTACTTCGCGCCGATTATCGCGCGCGCCTCCGGCGTGGCGAAGGGTCCGAGAAGGACATCGGCGTAGCCGCCGGGCAGCAGGCGAAGCGCGACGAAGACCATCAGAGCGACCCCGAGCATCGTGATCACCGCGATCCCGAGCCTCGGCGCAAGGAAGGGAATCAGACGCGCGCTCACTGCTCGAACGCGAGCAAGCTGCCGATTCCGTGGGTGTGCTGGCGCAATCATCGCTTCGAGCCGAACTCGGCCACATACTGGAACGTGTTCGAGGAGCCGGACACCGGGTCGAGCCGGATGTCCATGGTGTCGCCTCGATGCACGATGAAGTCCACCTTGGTGACCAGCGCGAGGATGTTCGCTCCATCGTCGATCATGCGGCACACCTCGGCCAGCTGGGCGTCGCGCTCGGCGCCTTCAGGGGCACTCTTCGTCTTGTCGAGCAAGTCGGCCAGCGCCGGGACGTATTCTTGGAACACCGTATTCCAGACCGCATACTTCGGGTTCCACCAGGCCACAACCATGCTCGGGTCGCTGTATCCGGCCAGCCACGACAGGGAGGCATCGAACTCACCCTTGTTGAAGGTCTTGTTGAGGTATTCGGCCGCGGGCATCTGCTGGATCTTGATGTTGATGCCGACCTGCCTCACGTTCTGCTGGATCACCTGCGCAATTCGCGCGTAGATCGGGTCTGCGGTTGAGGCGATCACCTCGACATCCACGCTTTGCTTGCCGGCCGCGGCCATCAGCTTCTTCGCCTTGTCCAGCCGCTCCGCGCGCGGCAGCCGGTAGGTGTCGACGTCCCTGCACGCGTTCTTGCCGAAGGCGCTGGGTACCGGGTAGTCGGGTTTCGAGGCGCCTGCAAACACGATGTTCGCGATCGCATCGCGGTCGATCGCCAGATTCATCGCTTGGCGAATCCGCTTGTCTTTGAAGGCCGACTTGTCCGACAGCGCGTTGATGTCGAGGCGGTAGTAATTACTCGTCGCCTGTGTGTCGACGACCAGGCGCTTGTCACCGGCCACCAGGCGGCCGATGTCCGGATTGGAAAACGTCGAGTAGTCGATCCGGCCGTCCCGCAACGCCGCCACGCGCGCCGCGTCGTCCGGGATGATCAGCACATTGAGTTTGTCGACTTTCGGATAGCCCTTGCGCCAGTAGTACGGGTTGCGCACCAGGGCCCAACTTTCCTTGGGCTTGTAGGCGCTGACCATGAACGGGCCGGAGCCCATGAGCTGCTTGGACGGATCGTAGCTGCCATCCTTCAGCTCCTTCATCGGGATGACCGCCGCCGTGATGTGCGCAAGTGCCGGCAGGAAGGCAGTGTGCGGTTTTTCAAGCTCCACGCGGACAGTGTGCTCGTCGGGCGCGGACATCGACTTGATGACCCCAAATTGACGGGACCAGTACGACGAGATCTTACCGCTCGCCTTCTTCGCGTCGTCTTCGGTCTTCGCCGCCGCCACGCCGGCCGCATTGATCTCCACGCCCGTGATGCGCTCAAGGCTGCCGATCACGTCGGCTGCGACAACCGGACGACCGTTGGACCATTTTGCGTCCCTGCGCAGCGTGAGCGTATAGCTGGTCGGCGACGTCTGCTTCCAGCTCTCAGCCAGCCCAGGACGAAGCCTCATGTCCTTGTCGATCGTGAGTAACGTCTCATAAACCATCTCGTATATCTGCCATGAGTTGACGGTACCCGCGACGTGCACGTCCATGCTGTCCACGTCGCCGCCGACGCCCCAGCTGAGCGCCTTTTGCGCCAGCACGGTGCAGGGGGCGAAGAGGATGGCGGCGGCGATCAAGGTCGCCGCGCCGCGCTTGCCACAGGCGAGCATAGGAATCTTCATTGGGAACGCTCCTTTGAGTAGGTCGTCGGGTTCGCGCCAGCGCGTGGTTCGACTGTCATTTCAGTGCCGTGCGATTATGTTATCGAAATATCGTCATGTCAATGCTGTTGCTTGCATAACATTCAGCTGCCGACAGGCGCATACTGGCTGCCTACGCGCGCCGCGCGAAAGGATGATTACGTGCTGACTTTTGACGAGTACCGCAGCCACGATGCGATCGGCCTGGCCCAACGGGTGGCCAGGGGCGACATCACCCCCGACGAATTGCTGCAAACGGCCATCGATCGCGCCCAATCAGTAAACCCGCTGATCGGCGCCCTGTCCCAGACGCATTACGATCTGGCACGCGCGGCGATCCGAAACGGGCTGCCGGACGGCCCGTTCAGGGGCGTTCCGTTCCTGCTGAAAGACATCTCCGTGCAGCTCGCCGGGACGGCGACGAGCAATTGCAGCAAGCTTTTTGCCGACAGCGTGGCGCCTGCGGACTCGACGCTGGTCGAGCGCTACAAGCGGGCGGGCCTCGTGATCTTCGGCAAGACCAACACCCCGGAAATGGGCCTTGCCGCTTCCACCGAGACTGCGCTCCATGGGATCACGCGCAATCCGTGGAATCACGAGCACACCTCGGGGGGATCGTCGGGCGGTGCCGGCGCCGCGGTCGCTGTCGGCATCGTGCCGGCAGCCCAGGGCAGCGACGGCGGCGGCTCGATCCGCATCCCGGCGTCTTGCTGCGGCCTGTTCGGGCTGAAGCCGACCCGTGCCCGCACACCGCTGGGCCCGGTGATTGGAGAAAGCTGGGGCAGCATGGGCGTCGCTCACGTCCTCACGCGGAGCGTGCGTGACAGTGCCGCACTGCTGGATGAGACCCAAGGCGCCGCCCCGGGCGACCCTTATGCCGCCCCTCCAGTCGCGCGCAAGTACCTCAGCGAGGTCGGGGCCGACCCGGGCCGGCTGCGCGTGGCGCTGCAACTTGCACCGCTCTCCGGCTCCCCGGTCGATACGGAGTGCATCGTTGCAGCCCGGAGCGCCGCGCAGTTGGTCTCGAGCCTCGGGCACATCGTCGAAGAGGCACAACTGCCCGGGAACATGGAAGAGCTGGGAACCGCTTCCTGGGCGCTGGTGGCCACCGGCGTGAGCGGCGCCCTGCACCGACAGGCAGCGGTGCTGGGACGCGCACTGCGCGAGGACGATGTCGAACCCGTGACGTGGCGCGCTGTTCGCCATGCAGCCACGCTCTCCGCGCTGGACCATGCGGACGCGCTGCTCAGGATCCACCAGCACGGCCGCCGCATGGCGGCGTTCCACGAGCGGTACGACATCGTGCTCAGTCCGACCCTGGCGCAGGTCGCCGTGCCACTCGGCCCGCTGAGCATGAGCAATCCCGAGCTCGAAGCGTACACTCGGACACATATGCGTTTTACCCCGTTCTGCAACCTCTTCAACATGAGCGGCGCGCCCAGCATGTCGGTGCCGCTGCACTGGACCCCGGACGGCTTACCGGTGGGCGTGATGTTCAGTGCGGCGTTCGGTCGGGAAGACCTGCTGTTTCGACTCGCCGGCCAGCTGGAACAGGCGCAGCCTTGGTTCGACCATGTCCCCGCGCCAGTCTGAACGGAGCGCGGGCAGCGCCGCGAAGACGGCCGCGAAACGGCCGGCGCGCGGGGGTGGCGTAGGCGCGACGCTCAGCGACCGCATAGCCGGGGCCTACCCGGACATGACACCTTCGTCCCGCAGGATCGCAAGCTACATGCTGGCCAACGAGCACCTGCTGCCGTTCGAACACGCTGCTGCGATTGCGGACAAGGTGGGCGTCAGCGCGATGACAGTCAGCCGGTTCCTGCGCTCGCTCGGGTATCGAGGGTTTGATCAACTGAAGAACGAATTGCGCGGCACTGCCACCACTCCCGGCCTGCTGGTCAGCGACCGGCTCGACCGCATCCGCGGCAACGACCGCGATGGTGTCGCGCTGCACGACAACCTCCAGCTCGAAGTGAACGCACTGATCGCGGTGTACGAGCAGGTCGGCACACCATTGTGGAACCAGACCGTTGCGCGGCTCGTCACGAGCGACCAGGTGTTCGTCGCGGGCTTCCAGACCTTGGGCGGCCTTGCCGCCGATTTCGCGGCCCGGTTGCAGTACTTGCGCCCCGGGGTCGGTATGCTCGATGGCCGCGACGGCACCTTCGCGGAGTTGTTCGCTGGCAGCGCGAAACGTCCATGCCTGGTGCTGTTCGAAATGCGTCGCTACACAAAGTTCAGCCAGTTGCTGGGGCAGCAGTGCCGCCAGCAGGGTGTCCCGCTCGTGATAATTTGCGACACCCACTGCCACTGGGCTCGCGACTGCACCGACGCGGTCTTCACCGTCAATACCGAGAGCAACCTGTTCTGGGACGCGCAGGCGCCTTACTTGAGCCTCACCAATTTGATGCTCGACCAGGTGGCCTGCAAGCTAAGGCACCGCACCGCCGACCGGCTGAAGGCTCTTCGCGCGTTGCAGGACTCGTTCGGCATGTTCGTCGACTGATTCGCGCGCGGTGAACGCCACGCGGGCTTGAGTTGGGTTTTTTCGAACCGCTGATCGCGGGGAAGTTCGACTTTCATGCGATCAACCCGCAAGCCCCGCATCCCATTTGAAATTCAACAGAGCCCCAACATCTTGTCGTAGGAAATTTGGTTGCCGCCGGCCAGCTTGTCGTTCATCACCACCATGACATGGAGAAATTCAGAGCCCTTGACGACCTGGTGGGTGGCAAGCACAGAGTTCTCCGCAAGGTAGGTGCGGTACTTTTGGAGTTGATTCCAAATCAGATCCCCGACGAGCAGTGCCCGGTCACTGAGAAGGTGACTTGCTATTCAGAAGTTCCCACAGCCAGATCGCAACCCTCGTTGAGCGTCAGGGAAAAGCGCCAACTACGGATTTGGGATCGGGCATTTTCGTGACGTACCTTTCATTCAGCGCAAGCATCCCAGCAGCAACTCGAACGCCGGCGCAATGTGCTCCTCCTGCACGCAGGCGTATCCCAACAGCAGGCCGCGCTGCGTGCCCCCTCGCGCGTAGTAACGCGACAGCGGCCGCGTCAGGACGCCGCGCTGTTGCGCCTGCTGCGTGACGGCCACGTCATCGCTGCCGTCGGGCAGGCGCAGCACCAGGTGCAGCCCCGCATTGCTCGACTGCGCATCAAGGTAGGCCGGCCCGAGCCGCTCGCCGATGAGTCCGGCCAGCAGCGCGCGCCGCCGCGCATACAGCACCCGCATGCGCCGGATGTGAGCGGCGTAGTGACCTTGGTCGATCAGTTCGGCCAGCGCAGCCTGCGTGATTGCGTGCCCCTCGCGGTAGAGATCGGCATGGGCGGTGCGAAACGGCTCGGCCAGCGCTTTCGGAAGCACCATGTAGCCCACGCGCAGGCCCGGAAACAGCGTCTTGCTGAAAGTTCCGACGTAGATCACTGGGCTCTCGGCCTCCAGCCCCTGCATTGCGGGAATCGGACGGCCGGCGAAACGGAACTCGCTGTCGTAGTCGTCCTCCACGATCCAGCTGCCCGATGCGCGCGCGAAGTCCAGCAACTCGCGCCGCCGCGCCAGGCTCATGACCGAACCCAGCGGGTACTGGTGCGACGGCGTGACGAAGATCAGCCGCGGCGGCTGCCCTCCGCGCGGCCAGGCAGCAGACCCCGCCTCGACGCGCAACGGCCGCACGCGTGCTGAGCCCATCTGCAGCACTTTGTGGAAGCCCCAATAGCCCGGCTCCTCGACCCACACGGTGTCCCGTGGGTCGACCAGCATGCGCAGGGTCATGTCGATCGCCTGGTGCACACCTTCGGTCACCAGCACCTGGTCTGGATCGCAGCGCACCGAGCGTGCCACGCGCAGGTGCTCGGCAATGGCGGCACGCAGCGCCGGATGGCCGCCGCCATGCGAATAGGTCAGCAGCTCCGGAGCCGGTGCGCGCCACAGTCGCGTGAGTATGCGACTGAAGGTGCGGTGCGGGAACTGCGTCACGTCGGGCACACCGGGCATGAAGGCTCCCCATTGCTGCGGAGCCGCCGAGGCGTTGGCCAGCAGTGCCTGCGCGCGCTTCGCCAGGCGCACCGGTGAGCTGGCGGCGGGCTCGGTGCTGCGTGCGAGGCCCGCGCTGAGGAGGCTGTCTGGCGTGGTCTCGGCGACGAAGGTGCCGCTGCCGACGCGCGAATGCAGGTAGCCCTCGGCCTGCAGCTGCGCATAGGCGTGCAGCACGGTGTTGCGCGACATGCCGGTCTCCCGCGCGAGGTCGCGCGAAGCCGGCAGCGCACTCGACGGCGGCAGGCTGCCGTCGAGGATCGCCTCGCGCAGGCAGTCGTAGAGCCGGCGGTTCAGCGCGGTGCGGACGTCGGCCGCGAGGCGCTGCAGCACCAGGTCGGCGCAGATCGATTTCATACTTGGCTCTTTGAATTGGCACCACCAAACAAACGAAAGTGGATCTTTCAATTGGTGCCAATTCGACATTCAATCAGATCTTCAGCAATCACTCCACTTTCTTGACCATGACCACCAACAGTGAACTCCGTGACCGACGCCTTGCAGCCACGCCGCGCGGTGTCGGCGTGATGTGCGACTTTTTTGCCCAACGAGCCGAGAACGCCAGCCTCTGGGACGTCGAAGGCCGCGAGTTCATTGACTTTGCAGCCGGCATCGCCGTGCTCAACACCGGGCACCGCCATCCGCGCGTCGAGGCAGCCATCGCCGAGCAACTGGCGCGCTTCACCCATACGGCCTACCAGATCGTCCCGTACGAGAGCGTCGTGAGCCTGGCCGAGCGGCTGAACAAGCGGGTGCCGATCACCGGTCCGGTGAAGACGGCCTTCTTCACGACCGGCGCCGAGGCGGTCGAGAACGCCATCAAGATCGCCCGCGCCCACACCGGGCGGCCGGGCGTGATCGCCTTCGGCGGCGGCTTCCATGGCCGCACGCTGATGGGCCTGGCGCTGACCGGCAAGGTGGCGCCGTACAAGGTCGGCTTCGGCCCGTTCCCGGGCGACGTATTCCACGTGCCGTTCCCGAGCGCACAGCAGGGTGTGGCCGCAGCCGACTCGCTGGCCGCCATCGGACAGTTGTTCAAGACCGACATCGACCCGCAGCGCGTCGCGGCGATCATCATCGAGCCGGTACAGGGCGAGGGCGGCTTCAACGTCGCGCCGACCGAACTCATGAAGGGGCTGCGCGCGCTGTGCGACGCGCACGGCATCGTGCTGATTGCCGACGAGATCCAGACCGGCTTCGGACGCACCGGACGCCTGTTCGCGATGCTGCATCACGGCGTCGAGCCCGACCTGATCACCATGGCCAAGAGCCTCGCCGGCGGCATGCCGCTGTCGGCCGTCGCCGGCCGCGCGGCGATCATGGACGCGCCCGCGCCAGGAGGCCTGGGCGGCACCTACGCGGGCAATCCGCTGGCGGTGGCTTCGGCCCATGCGGTGCTCGACGTGATCGAGGACGAACAGCTCTGCGGCCGCGCCGACGCGCTCGGCCGTCGGCTGGTGGCGCGCCTGCTGGCGGCGAAGGAATCGAACCAGGGCATTTCCGATGTGCGCGCGCAGGGTGCCATGGTCGCGATCGAACTGCGCGACCCCGCGACTGGCGGGCCCGATCCCGAGGCCGTGCGGCGCGTGCAGGCACGCGCGCTGGCGCAGGGCCTGTTGCTTCTGAGCTGCGGCATGCACGGCAACGTGATCCGCTTTCTGTTTCCGCTGACCATTCCCGATGCGCTGTTCGAGCGTGCGCTGACGATCCTCGATGGCGCGTTGCAGGCATGAGCAGCTTGCGCGACCTCGGGCTCAGCCGCCCGCAACTGCTAAAGAACGCCTGCCTGATCGATGGCCAGTGGGTGCCCGCCGATGACGAAGGCACCCTCGAGGTCCGCGACCCGGCCAATGGGGAACTGCTCGGCCTGGTGCCGAACATGGGCCGCATCGAAGCCGGGCGTGCCATCGCCGGCGCCGAGGCCGCGCTGCCGGCCTGGCGCGCACGAACGGCGCGCGACCGTGCCGCGATCCTGCGCCGCTGGGCCGACCTGATGCTGGCGCACCAGGAGGATCTGGCGCGCCTGATGACCCTCGAGCAGGGCAAGCCGCTGGCCGAGGCGCGCGGTGAGATCGCCTATGCCGCGTCGTTCATCGAATGGTTCGGCGAGGAGGGCAAGCGCGTCGACGGCGAGGTGCTGCAGGCGCAGCGCGACGGCCAGCGCATGTTGGTGCTGAAGCAGCCGATCGGCGTCTGCGCGGCGATCACACCCTGGAACTTCCCGGCTGCGATGATCACGCGCAAGGTCGGCCCGGCGCTCGCGGCCGGCTGCACCATCGTCGTCAAGCCGTCCGAGCTGACGCCGCTCAGCGCGTTCGCGCTCGGCGCGCTGGCGCAGGAGGCGGGCATCCCGCCCGGCGTGCTGCAGATCCTGGTCGGCGATGCCGCCGCGATCGGCGCCGCGCTGTGCGAGAGCGACACGGTGCGCAAGCTCAGCTTCACCGGCTCGACCGGCGTCGGCCGTCTGCTGATGCAGCAGTGTTCGCCGACCATCAAGAAGCTGTCTCTCGAGCTCGGCGGCAATGCGCCCTTGATCGTCTTCGACGACGCTGACCTGGACCGCGCGGTCACGGGCATCATGGCCTCGAAGTTCCGAAACATGGGCCAGACCTGCGTGTGTGCCAACCGAATCTACGTGCAAGCCGGCGTCTATGACGAGCTGGCTCGCCGGCTCGTGAAGGCTGTCGAGGCGCTGCGCGTAGGCAATGGCCTGGAACCGGGCGTCACGCAGGGCCCATTGATCGACGGGCGCGCCATCACCAAGGTGCGCCAGCACATCGACGATGCGCTGACCCAGGGCGCGAAATTGCAGACCGGCGGCAGTGGCCATTCACTCGGCGGAAACTTCTTCGAGCCCACGGTGCTGACCGGCATGACGCAATCGATGCGCGTCGCGGGCGAGGAAACCTTCGGGCCGGTGGCGCCGCTGTTCCGCTTCGAGACCGAGGACGGCGCCATTGCGATGGCCAATGCCACGGTGTTCGGGCTCGCCGCCTATGTCTTCACCGAGGACAGGCGCCGCATCCGGCGCGTCAGCGAGTCGCTCGAGACCGGCATGGTGGGCGTCAACACCGGGCTGATCTCGAACGAGGTCGCGCCCTTCGGCGGCGTCAAGCAGTCAGGCCTGGGCCGCGAAGGCTCGCGGCATGGCATCGAGGACTACCTCGAACTCAAGTACGTGTGTCTTCAGGATTGACCCGTGCTCCCACAAATGACGGTGCGTGCGAAGAGGACCGGTGTCCCGGGCAACCAGTGATACACATAGTGCATTTGACCCCACTGGTGAGCATCGACTCCACCGTCATTGACCTGAGCCTGTCCATGTACGCCTGGGCCAAGTAGCAGCGTACCAAGGGCGCCGTGAAGCTGCACCTGGTTCTCGACCACGACAGTTACCTGCCGTGCCTCGGCGTGGTCGCCGACGGCAAGGTGCCAGACGTGAAGGTTGCCCAGTTGACTGACTTCGGCGCCGGCACCATCGTGGTGGACAACCGGGGCGTCTTCTTTGTGACACGTATGAAGAGAGATGCCTTCTACGAGGTCGTCCAGGAGCTCGAGCCGCCGCAAAACCGCACCATCGTGCGCGACCAGCCGCATCGACTCTTCCAATGCCATGCGGGCCTTGGCCGGATCGGCCCTGAGGATTGCGAACTGCTCCGGAATCAAGGCTCTCTCGCTGCATGTTCGCGTTGTACCAATCTGCGAAGAGGTCGACGCGGCGCTGCGTCTCCTCCTAGCGCGCATTGCGCGGCCCTTGGCCGTCGAAGGTCCGCTCGCCCAGCAGGAACAGGTTGGCGCGCCGTTCCGGCGAGTGCCACAGCCTGGGCGCATTCGGAAGAGTCTCGCCGACATAGGCCTCCGCCAAGTCCTGCACGCCGTCGAACGTGCCCTGTGCGGCGACAGGATCCGTTGGACGGCCGTGCGCACCTGCGTGTGGCGCGGCGGATCGACTTCGACGATCGGGCTGGGCGCGCGCCAGGCGCCCGGCTTGCGGATGTCGGGCAGGCCCGAACCGCCTTCAGAGGAGAAGGTCTGCCAGCCCTTCAGCGCCGGCTGGACGTTGCGATGGCGGCCCATCACGTAGACGCCGTACCGCGAGAGGAACCCGACGGGGCCGGCCTGCCGCACCTGGGCGTGCATCCCGAAAAAGCGTTTCGAGTACGCTGTCTTCGTAGGGATCGCCGTCGCTCGAGGGGATGGGTGTGGGATGCGAGCCCATGGCCTTTCCCGCTCAGGCAATGCGACCGCCGTCCACCGGCAGCGCGATTCCAGTGGTGAAGCCGGCCTCGTCCCCGAGCAGATAGAGCACCGCCGCGGCGATCTCCTCGGGTTCGCCGAAGCGGCCGCTCGGTATGCGCGAAAGCATGGTCTGCGCACGGACCGCCCGGGCGTCGCTGTCCCCTGCCTGCGCAAAGCTCGTGTCGGTCATCGGCCCGTTGATGGTCCCGGGGCAGACGCAGTTCACGCGGATCTTCTCCGCCGCATGGTTGAGCGCGAGACTGCGCGTGAGCATCGTGACCGCGCCCTTGGACGCCGAGTACGCGGAGAGAAAGGGCGAGCCGATCAGGCCCGCGGTCGACGAGAACAGCACGATCGAGCCGCGGCCGATCTCCCGCATCTGGGGCACGAAAGCGCGCGCGGCGAGCCACGGGCCTTTCGCGTTGACCGCGAACAGCCGATCCCACTCGGCCTCCTCGATCTCGATGGCCGGCTTGGCCGGGCCGAGGATGCCGGCGGCGGCGGCCAGCAGCTCGACCGGGCCGAGCTCGCGGCGCGCGGTCTCGGCGGCGCGCGCGACGTCGTCGGCCGACGAGGCATCGCCCACGACGCTCACCGAGCCGGCACACCGCGCGGCGGTCGATGCCAGGCCGGCCGCGTCGCGATCGAACAGGAGCACGCGTGCGCCCTGCCCGGCAAGCGCCAGCGCGGTAGCTTTTCCGAGGCCGCTCGCGGCCCCGGTCACGGCCGCCACGCGGCCTTCGAAACGTTGGGTCATCGATGGGTCTCCCGTGTCAGGGCATGGCACGCCGGTACTGCACGAAGCCCGAGCGCTCGGCGACCTTGTCGTAGAGCTTCATGGCGTCCGTGTTCGTCTCGTGGGTCAGCCAGTAGACGCGTGAGGCGCCCTGCTTGCGGGCCGTGTCGTAGACGTGCTCGATCAACTTCCGGCCCTGCCCGCCGCCCCGGCATGCCGGGTCGACGAACAGGTCCTGCAGGTAGCAGTAGTCGCCCTCGGTCCAGGTCGAGCGATGAAAGATGAAATGCACGAAACCCACGGGCCGGCCGTCCTGCACGGCCAGCGCGCAATGCATCGGCTCGGCGGCGTCGAGCAGGCGCGCGAAGGTGCGCTCGCTCACCGCCGGCGCGAGGTCGACCTTGTAGAACTGCTGATAGCCCTTCCAGAGCGACGCCCAGACATCGAAGTCGGCCGAGGTCAGGAGACGAATGGAGACCGCGCTTGTCATGTCGCTGTTCCTTTGTGAGGTTGCCAGGTTCCGGTCGCTTCGATCTGCGCGGCCAGTTGAAGAATGAGGTCGTCACGCCCGAGGCGCGCAATGATCTGGGTGCCCACGGGCAGCCGTTCGGGTGTCCAGTAGGTCGGCAGGCTCGCAGCGGGCTGCCCCGAAGCGTTGATCAATGCAAAGAAGGTCGAGTAGCGCCCCATGCGGCGGCGGAAGTCGCTGAAGCTACCGGTCATCGCCAGCTCGCCGATCGGAGCCGGCAACTGGACCAGCCCCGGCGTCATCAGCACGTCGACGCCGTCCATGCAAGCCTCCATCTGGCGCCCGATGTCATGGAAGCGGTTGATCGCCGAGGCGTAGACCGCCGCCGACACCGAATGGCCCATCTCGTAGCCGTCACGGATCGCCGCTTCGAGATCGTCGTCGCGCAAGGCCCGGCCGAGCACCTTCAGGCGTGCATCGACCGACACCACGATGTTGGCCGCCAGCACTTCGGCGTGCGCATCGACGAAGCCGTCGTAGTCGAAGGCGGGCGTGTCCATCTCGACGATCTCGTGTCCGAGCGATGCGCAAAGCCTGGCCGTCGCCTCGAGTGCCGCCACGCATTCGGGGGCAAGCACCATGTCGCCGAAGGGCTTGCGCCATACGCCGATGCGCAGCGCCCGCGCCGGGCCCTGATCGAGCGCTGCGAGGAAGGTCTTCTCGAACACCGGGCCGGCATAGGGCGCGCCGGGCTCCGCGCCGGCGATGGCATCCATGGCGGCCGCGGTGTCGCGCACCGTGCGGCTCAACACGCCGTCGACCGCCAGGCCGCCCCATCCTTCACCCCGGAACGGCCCCATCGGCACCAGGCCGCGCGAGGGCTTGAGGCCGAACAGCCCGCAGCACGAGGCGGGAATCCGGATCGATCCACCGCCATCGCTGCCATGGGCCACCGGAACGATGCCGGCCGCCACCGCAGCGGCCGCGCCGCCGCTGGATCCGCCGGCCGAACGGCCTCCATCCCAGGGGTTGCGCGTCGGGCCGCCGTTGCGCACCGCCTCGGTGCTCGGCGCCATGCACAGCTCCGGCACGTTCGAGCGTGCGAACGCGATGAAGCCGGCCATCTCGAAGCGGTCCACGAGGGTGGCGTTGCGCGTGTAGCGCATGTCGTTGAACAGCCTCGAACCCAGGCTCGATGGCAGCCGCGTCGAGGCCAGGCCGGAATCCTTCAACAGGAACGGGATCCCACCGAAGGCGCCGCGCGACGTCCACGCCCGCGCGACGGCCATCGATTCCTCGTACTGCTCGTAGCTCAGCGCATTCAGGGCCGGGGCGCGCGCGCGCGCCAGCCGGATCGCGCACTCCATCAGTTCCTGCGACGTAACTTCGCCGGCCCGCAGCAGCGCGGCCAGGCCCAGGCCGTCCAGCTTTTCGTACTCGTGATCTTGCATGGAGCTCAGGCGTTGGCCTCGGCGCTCGCCCAAGCGTCGGCGACTTCGCCACCGCGCGCAAACCACACATTGGGGAAACCCTGCATCCAGGCGATGAATTCGCGCAGCATCGCGATGCGCGACGGCCGGCCGATGACCTGCGGGTGCATCGTCAGAGAGAAGAGGCCGCCCCAGCGGTAGATCTCGCGGAACTCGTCCTTCCAGACCTCGAGGATCTGCTGGTTCGAGACGATCGTGCGCGGCGTCTTGATGGAGAACAGCGCGAACGGTGCATCGTCGAGGCTCCAATGGACTGGCAGTTCGATCGGGCCGGCGCTGCCGTCGGCCAGCACATGGCGGTAGGGATTGATCTGGTCCATCAGCGAGCTGTCGTAGCGCAGCCCGTACTTCTGGATCAACGCGATCATGTTGTGGCTCGTCTCCCACGCCGGCGAGCGGTAGCCCAGGGGCTTGACGCCGACGGTGGCCCGAAGCGCCTCGAGCCCCTTGACGAAGACCTCTTCCTCGAGCTCCGGCTTGTCGGGATCGATCCATTCGTGGAGGTAGCCGTGGTGCCCGACCTCGTGCCCGTGGCGCAGCACCAGCTCGACCTTGTCCTGGTGCCGTTCGGCGGTCCAGCCAGGAACGAAGAACGTGGCAGGCACGTCGGCGTCCTTCAGCGTCTCGACGATCTTCGGCACGCCGACCTTGGCACCGTAGGTGCCTTGCGACAAGGTGCCGGGGCGCTTCGCGTTGGCGGGATCGCGAGACAGCCAGAGCGTCTCGGCGTCGAAGTCGAAGGCCAGCATGACCGCGCAGCGCGCGCCGTTCGGCCAGATCACGGGATCGTTGGGATTCATCGGTATGTCCTTGGAGTGGATGGAAGGCACGCGGCGCTCAGGCGTGCGCGTGGCAGGCCAGCCACCCGCCGTCCACGGCGATGACCTGGCCTGTGACAAAGGAGGCGTCCTCGCTACAGAGGAACGCGATGACGGACGCGACTTGCGCACCGGTGCCGATCGACTTCAGTGGCGTCGCGTCGACCATGGCCTTCTGGTAGGCGGCGTCGTGATTCAGACGGTGCGCGGTCATCGCGGTATGGATCACGCCGGGCGCCACCGCATTGATGCGGATGCCGCGCGCGGACAGATCGGACACGAGCTGCCGGGTGAGCTGCGAGATGCCGGCCTTGGCCACCGCGTAGGCGGTCGAACCCGGGAAGCCCGTCTCGCCGAAGACCGAGGCGACGTTCACGATGCTGCCGCCGTCCGCGAGCGCGGGCAGCACATCGCGCGTCAGGCGCAGCACCGCACGCAGGTTGACACCGAGGATGCGGTCGATCAGGGCATCGTCCGACAGCGCGAGCGCTTTGGAGCCGCCGACGCCCGCGTTGTTGACCAGGAAATCGACGGCGCCGCCGAGCCCCCGGGCCGCCTCTATGACGCGCAGGGGCGCCTCGTCGCTCGCGAGGTCCAGCGCCAGCGTGTGTACGCCGGCGCCGATGGCCTCGCCTGCCTCGAAATCGAGGTCGACGGCCAGCACCCTGGCCCCCTCGGAAGCAAAGCGCTCCACGGTCGCGCGACCGATGCCCCGGGCCGCGCCGGTGACGATGATGTTCTTGTCCTTGAATCGCATGCGCTCAGGCCTCCTTCGAAGCGGCGACCGGCATCGGCGCGGCGCCCAGGTAAAACTGCTGCAGCGAGGCCAGGTCGACATCGGGTCCGTTGACGCACGAGTGCGCCACCCGGCCTTCGCGCAGGATGTGGATCTCGTCGGCGAGCTCGAGTGCCATCGAGACGTTCTGCTCGACGAGCAGGATGGACAGGCCCCGGGTGCGCAGGTCGCGGATGATGTCCGCGATCTCTCCCACGACCTTCGGCGACAGCGCGGCAGAGGGTTCGTCGAGCAGCAGCAAGCGGGGCTTGGCCAGCAGCGCGCGCCCGATGGACAGCATCTGGCGCTCGCCCCCCGAAAGCAGTCCGGCCAGCGCCTTCCTGCGCACGACGAGCCGCGGGAAGAGCGCGTAGACCTCGGCGAGGTCGCGCCGGATCTGCGCCTTCTCGCTGCGACGGTGATAGGCGCCCATCAGGATGTTCTCCTCCACCGACATGCCGGCGAACACTTCCTTGCCCTGCGGCACCAGCACCAGGCCTTTGCCGGCCATCTGGTACGCCGGCACCTGATCGACGCGCTGGCCGTCGAGCAGGATCTCGCCGGCGGTCGGCACCACCAGGCCGGCCAGCGCCTTCAGCGTGGTCGACTTGCCGGATCCGTTGCCGCCCAGCACCGCCGTCAGGCCGCCCTTGAGCACGGAGAAGGACACGCCATACAGCACCTTGGTGCGTTCGTATCCGGCCTCGATGTTCCTGACTTCAAGCATGCTTCGACCGTCCTGTTCCCAAATACGCCTCGACCACGCGCGCGTCGTTGATGGCCTCCGACGGCGTGGCGTCGGCAATTTTCTCGCCGTAATCGAGCACCACCACGCGGTCGCACACGGCCTGGACCACGCGCATCACGTGTTCGACGAGCAGCACGGTCACACCGTAGTCGGCACGCATGCGCCCGATGACTTCGATCAGGCGGTCGACCATGGGCGGCGAGAGCCCGGCGGCCGGCTCGTCGAGAACGAACACACGCGGTCCCGTGGCCAGGCCGCGCGCCAGTTCGACCATGCGCTGTTGGCCGATCGACAGCGCCGTGGCAGGCTGGTCGATGAACTTCTCGAGGTTGAACAACGACAGCGTCTCGATGGCCTTCGCGCGAACCTCGCCGTCTTCCCGGCCGGCCGAGGCCAGGCGGAAGATCGAGGCGCCGTAACCGCTCTTCAGCCCCGGCTGCATCGCCAGCGCGATGTTGTCGGCGACCGACATCGAGGGGAACAGCCGCAGCATCTGGAAGGTGCGCGCGACGCCCGCGCGCGCAATGCGCCACGGCGCGGTGCCGGAGATCCGGGTGTCCCCCATGTAGACCGCCCCGGCGCTCGGCGGCAGGACGCCCGTGACGATGTTTGCGAGCGTTGACTTCCCCGAACCATTGGGCCCGATCAGCCCCACGATCTCGCCCTCGCCGACGTCGAAGCTGATCCCGTTGAGCGCCACCAGCCCGCCGAAGCGGCGCGTCACGGTGTCGAATCGCAGCAGAGGCGCCTTCATTTCTTCGTCCTTCCGACCCATGCGCCGAACACGCCCTGCGGCATCACGATCACCATCACGATCATGAGCAGGCCATAGATGATCAGTTTGTAGTTGGCGGCGAAACCGAGCACCTCCGGCAGCGCGGTGAAGACGACCGCACCCAGCAGCGGGCCCCAGATCGTGCCGCGCCCGCCCACGACCACCATCGCGACGATCGTCGAGGAGGTCAGCACGGTGAAGTCGTCCGGCGTCACGCCGCGGATGTGGTGTGCCACCAGCACGCCCGCCGCGCCGGCCAGCGCCGAGGCGATCACGAAGGCCGTCAGCTTGCTGGCCGTGGTGTTCAGGCCGATGGCCCGTGCCAGCACCTCGTCGTCGCGCACGGCTTTCCACGTCATGCCGAGGCGCGAATGCGCAAGGCACCAGCCGATGGCGACGCTCGCCACGCTCAGTCCAAGGGCCAGGTAGTAGAAGCGGTCGATCGACTCGAAGCCCGCAACCGGCTTCACTTCGATGCCGAACTGGCCGCCGGTGAGCCCCTTCCACTGCGTGAGTGCGAGGTAGACGATGGTCTGGAACGCGATCGTCACGATTGCCAGGAAGTGGCCGCGCAGCCGCAGCGCCGGCAGTCCGAGCAGCAGACCGCACAGGCCGGCGACCAGCATGCCCGCCGGCAGGTTGAGCCAGATGCCGGTCCCGAGATCCCGCGCGAGAATGGCGGTCGTATAGGCGCCGATCCCGAAGAAGGCCGCATGCGCAAAGGAGAACTGCCCGGCCCAGCCCATGACCAGGTCGAGGCTCACCGCGAGCATGACGAAGATGAAGATCATCACCAGGATGTTCAGGACATAGCCGCCCGGCCCCATCGCCGGCAGAAGAAGCAAGGCGCCGATGGCGACCAGCAATGCAAGAAGATGACGCATGTCAGGAACGCTCCGTGGATTGGCCCAGAAGGCCCTGCGGGCGGATCAGGAGCATGGCGATGACAAGGAAGAAGCCGATCATGTCCCGCAGTTCATTGCCGATGTAGCCGGACACCATCGCCTCGATCACACCCAGGCCGATACCGGCGATCACGGCGCCGCCGATGCTGCCCATGCCGCCGAGAATCACGACCGTGAAGGCCTTCATGACCAGCATGGCACCCGCAGTCGGCTGCACCAGAAACACCGATGACATCAAAGCGCCTGCCACACCGGCCATGGCGGCGGCGATGGCGAAGGTGATCACGGCGATCTTGCGCACGTTCACGCCGCTGATCAGCGCCACGACAGAGTGTTGCGCCATCGCCCGCAATGCGCGTCCGGTCCAAGTAAAGCGCAGCACCAGCAGCAGCGCGACCACGATCGCGATCGTGACGCCCACGATCAGCACGCGCTGCCCCGTCAGGAACACCGGTCCGATCTGCACCGGGACGCTCGCCAGGTCGGTCTTCAGGGACTGCGGCTGGGCGCCGAACACCAGCAGGGCGCCGTTCTGCAGCAGCACCGAGAGACCGAAGGACGCAATGATGGCGTTGCCCGGATCTCGATTGGCCAGCGGCTTGAAGACGATCCGCTCGGCCAGCATGCCGAATGCGGCAAGACAGAGCACCACCACGAGCAGCGTGAGAAAGAGAGGCAGGCCGAACACCGCGGAGGCTGTGACGGCCGCATAGCCGCCCAGCATGTAGAACTCGCCATGGGCGAAGTTGACGATGTGCAGGATGCCGAAGACCAGGGTCAGGCCGACGGCCACCAGCACGTAGCTGGCGCCGTTGACCAGCCCGTTGGCCAGGAACTGCGGGAACAGACTGAGCAAATCCATTTTGACCTGGGGCTCGTCAGTCGAACGGCAGCCACTGGCGCTTGCCGTTGCGCACCACGGCCAGGCCGATCTTGAAGCTGACGCTGCCCTTGTCGTCGAACTTGGACACCGTGCCGTCCGGTCCTTGCACCAGCGGCACGTCCTTCATCGACTTGAGCGTGGCCTGCATGGCGGCGCCGTCGAGCTTCGGCGCGCGGCGGGCAGCCTCGATCAGCAGGTGCATTGAGTCGTAGCCCAGCGCGCTGTAGACGTCGGGCTCCTTCCTCATCTTCTGGCGGAAGGCGGCGGTGAATGCCTGGCCGACCTTGTTGGGCGTGGACGGCTCGAACATGGACGACACCGCGAAACCTTCCGAGGCCGGTCCCGCCAGCTCGATCAGCTTGTCGCTCATCATCGAGCCTGAGCCCACCAGCTCGGCCTTCAGCCCGACCTCGCGCGACTGCTTGATGATCTGCGCGCCGGCATCCATCAGGCCCGCGATGTAGATCGCGTCGGGCTGCTTCATGCGCACCTTGGTGAGCACCGTATAGAAGTCGCGCTCGTCGGGGTTGTAGCTTTCGACACCGACGATCTGGCCGCCGTACTGCGGAATCACCTTCTTCATCTGCTCGGCCAGGGACGAACCGTAGATCGAGTTCTCCTGGATGAGCGCGACCTTCTTCGCATTGAGCTTCTTGACGATGTCGCGTGCCGATTGCTCGCCCTGCTCGTCGCTGCCGGGGAAGGCACGGAAGAACCACGGGTCGCCTGCGGTGTTCGCGTCGGTCACGTTCGACGAGGTCGAGCCTGCCGAGACCATGGGCACCTTGAACTCCCGCGCCACCTTGAATGCAGCCAGCGCAACCGCGCTCACATAGGTGCCGCTGATGGCGATGACCTTGTCGGATTCCACCAGCTTGCGCACGGCGGTCACGCCCTTGGTCGACGAGCCCTCGTCGTTCTCGACGAAGAGCTGCACCTTGCGACCGTTGGCGCCGCCCTTGGCATTGGCCTCGTCCGCGGCGAAGCGAATTCCTTCCAGGATGGAGGTGCCGGCCAGCGCGGCGGGCCCGGTCAAGGGGAGCATCACACCCAGCCGGATCGGTTCGCTCTGACCCTGGGCACCAGCCATGGGAACGACGGCAGCAGCAAACAGTGCCAGAACGGCACGACGCATGACGATTCGCTTCATATCAAGGATCCTTCTTTTGGGGAGTCAACACAGTCTCGGAAATGCACCGATTCGACGCAGATCCATAAATTTTGGGCTATCTGTATTGCAATGCAGTACACTATGATTCTATAATAGTACGATCAAACCATTTATCAGGGTTAGTACGCAGATTTTCGTGCGTGCCCTGGATCGCGTCGATTTACTTACCTTGGAAAACCGGATGTCAGCGCCTGATCACTTGTTTGTGCAGTCCGTGGCGAAGAGCATGAGCGTGCTGGAAGCACTGGGGGCGCGGCCGGGGCCGCTCAGCCTGAATGAGCTTGCGGAGCAGGCCGGCATAGACCGAAGCACGGCCCAACGCATGGCACATACCCTGGCCACCTTGGGATATCTGGAAAAGGGACCGAATGGCCGCGGCTACGTTCTTGGCAAGAAACTGCTGGAGCGCACGTTCGACTTTCTGCGCGGCAATCCGCTCATGGAACGTGCTACACCCGTCCTTGCCGATCTGCAGCGGCAGACGGGTGAGCGCGTCGACTTGAGCCTGTTCGACGACTTGTCCATCATCTATGCGATGCGCAGGCAGAGTAAGCGCGAGACGTTCTTCGCGACACTGGTGGGACGACGTATCCCAACTTACTGCTCATCGGGGGGGCGAGCCATCATGTCGTTCTTGAGCGAAGAAGCGGTCGACGACATCCTGGATCGTTCGGTGCTTGCGCCCCTGACGCCCAAGACCGTGACGGACAAGGCGCAGATCAAGTTGAAGGTCGCCGAGGCGAAAGCGCTCAACTACGGCCTGTCACTGGAGGAGAGCCTGCTTGGCGAGATCGCAGTAAGCTCGGCAATCCTCGACCACAACAACCAACCCATCGCGGCCGTCCATATTGCCGGGTCTTGTTCTGAATGGAACCGCGAGTCGTTCACACAGCGCTTCGCACCACTAGTCATCGAGGCTGCCAGAGCCCTCGGGCGCGGATAGGATGAACGAAGGCGCCCATTCTCTGCTCAAAGGCATAGGGGTCGAATTGCGATGTCAGCCTCAAGGATTCCATAAAACAATTCTTCACGTCGCGTCTTGTTGTCGATGAAACTGCCGCCGCCGTCGGCGTGCAAGACGACGAGCCTATCTCGCCTGCGCGACCTCGCCTCAGGTCCGCACGGCTGAAGGCGAAAGTGTCGGCGCCGGTTGAGCTTTGACCCACCGGGGATGCGGATAAAAACTTGAACTGGTTTTAAGTCGCAAGTCCAAGGCTCTCCCGGTATTCGATGGGGCTGAGAGAGCCAAGAGAGATCTTGATCCGCCTCTCGTTGTACCAACGGATGTAGGAATCAACTACCTCAATGAACTGCTCAATGGTCGTCGCCTGCCAGGCTCTCATTGGGCTCGTTAGCGAGGTATATCGACGTCGTCTCAACGGAAGCATGCCCCAGGTTGTTTTGCACCACCTGGATGGGGACCGGCGCCTTTCCTTCCCTGCCCTGCAAGGCATGCGACGCATGTGAATGACGTAGCCAATGCGTGCTGGCCCTTTTCAGCTGCCGCGCATCGGCGCCGTCAAGACTGTCGGCGGCCTGCGCCAGGAACGCCTTGATCGCTTGGTAGAGCCCCGAGGCCGACCAGGATGCCGGCCGCTCGAGCGTGGCGTCGAAGCGCGCCATCACAGGAATGCCCCGATTGCTCGGTGCGCTCACCTGACGCTCGAAGCCGAATCGAGCCAGCTCTTCACCAAGCTCTTCGACCAGCTCGCCCGGAACCGGCACCTGCCGGCGGCGCCCGCCCTTGCCGACGACCAACAGCATCCAGTCGTTCGCCACCGTCCCATTGGCCGCCTTGTCGTCGACCTGCTCCAGGTCCTCGCATTTCACGTTGGTGATCTCGGCCAGGCGCAGCCCGGTCGCGTAGAGCCAGCGCATGCCGCGCCGCAGCCGCCGCCCGGCCTCCGTGCCGACATGGTCCTTCAACAGCACGTCGACGTGGTCCCACTGGGCGAAGGTCAGGGTCCGGCTCGCGCCGAGCGGCCGCGGCGGCTGGCTCGGCAATGCCACAGCTGTGAAAGGATTCCCTGTGACGTAGCCCTGGCCCACGAGGAAAGCAAACAGGCTCCTCAGGATGGTCAGCGAATGCCGCAGCGCGACCGGGGCCAGCGGTCCCTCAAGGGGCCGCCACAGAGGCGACCAGCGCTGGTGATGCCGCGGCCCGCACCAGGTCGACGGCGGATCGGCGAGGAAGGATCGGTAATCCGTCGCGTCCTCCACCGACAGCGAAGATAACGCCTTCTTTCGCTCAAGGATCGCCCACAACAGCAGCCGCTCCGCCTCCTTGCGATATGCCCGCTGCGTCGACGAGAGTTCGCCGTTCAAACGTCCCGCCTGCTTCGAAGCCAGCCAGGCGCCGATCGCCTCGTGGTCGTTGCGGGCCAGGATGAGACATCTCTCGATCGGGGCACGAAAGCGCCCCGCACGGCCATCCAGATCGGCCGGCAGCAGGAATTTCTCGAAAGGGCGGATGGCGGTGGCCGCTGGCACCACCTCGGCCAGAGTGGACACCGACAGTTGCGCACGCGGCTGGTCCACGTGCGACCCGATGCGCAGCCCCAGCACGATCTCGTTCGCATGGAGCCATTCGAGGATCCGTGCGCCCTTGAGCGCTCCCACGCCAGGCACCTGCACCCACCAGCGCGCGCCAATGCCGTTGATGCGCTCGACGAGCGCCGCGAGTGTCGGGACACCGGCGCGCTCGAGGCGGCTGGCCAGCGAAGGATTCAGCCACGCCCCCACGCGATCGCCCGGTCGAGGATCCTGCGCCACCAGGCCTTGCAACCAGCGCAGCGCTTCGAGCTGCCGCTCGATGACGCGGGCCCGCCGCGTGGGCTGGGCCGAAGCGCCCTGGGGTCCCCTGCCCTGCCCGCTCCTGGCTCCCCTCGCACTGGGCGGGTAGGCCTCTTCATAGGCTTCCAGCTGCTCGGCTTCCGAAAAATCCTCCATGCCCTGCGCTTGGGCAAACTCGGCCAGCGTGGGCTGCTTGGGCGCCGACTTGATCCGTTCCGCGTCCAGCAGGATCAGCCGGGCGGTGCCTGGCTTGTTCTCCCGCCTGGCCGCGGCGGCAAACTCGTCGCGGATCCAGGCGATCGTTTTTCGGACTGTCCTCAGGTCCGTGTGCTCGCCTTCGAGGCGCAGGTAGCGGTCCCAGCTCGCGCGCTCATCGAGGCCTTGGGCCAGGGCCCGCATGAAGGCGAAGTGCCCGCCGTGCAGCTTGCGCGGAAGTGCCTTGGGCTGCTTCATGTCGGCCACGAAGGGCCGCGGTTCTGCTCGGCCCGGGATCCCCAGAACTTCCACCAGGGCCGAGGTGCCGCCAGCGGCTGCGGCGGCAGTCGCGCCAACTGGCTCGCCCGCACCCTTCGGCGCAGCTCGACCTCGAGGGCATGGGCAACCCCGTTCGCCTCTCGGTCGCCGCGAAGCGCCAGGGTGCGCCAGGACACAGCCAGGCGCTCGAGCGCCTCCTCATCAAGGTGCTCCAGTTGCGCAGGTGTCGGTACGGCAGCCATGGCTGGGAAGGTCAACCGATTAAAAGCTGGACGTTTGGTCGGATGCATCACAAACGGTGGGGCCATCGAGATAGCACTGCCCTCCTCCCTCTTGGAGAGCGGAATCGCGTGTGACCGGGTTTGACGTGATGATGGACATTATTATCATCAATATCATTTTGTAGCGTCGCCGAGGGCATTTTTCGAGAAGCTCTTTTCAAGTGGTTGAATTTATTGGAGTTTTTCGAATTCCGGTTGTTGCAGGAGGAAGCGCTGTTGGACGCGAATGGTTGCCGGTTTGGCAAATCCATGCATCTCCATAGCCCCGCAACAATCCCAACGGTTCTCACATTGGGCGTGGCATGGCTCAAGCGTCGAGTCGGCGCAGCCGTTCCAATGCCTCCCCTATTGCCGCACCCAAGGCCATCGTGGATGCGGTCGCGGCGGGTCCGGCAGCCAACGTGATGGTCACATCGCCCGCCACCGACCTGCTCAAGACCCCAGCCTTCGCTCCCGCCACCTCAACCTCCACCCTCCTGAGTTTTTGAAAGTTAGCATTCACATCCAATAAACGCGCAAGTACCGTGGCTGCCGGCAGATTCTGGCCGCGCAGCTTTTCCACTCTCTTGAGGACACCCTTTCGATCCTTGTCCATGGCGGCGTTGATCTGCTCCGCGTGGCGGAAGCTGATCTCCAGTGGGCTTCTGAACACGTCGACGACGGCTGACGGGAGTTGGGCCACGATCAGCGCCTTGCGAACCCAGGTATGGCTCACGCCGAGATTTTCGGCGAGCTGGCGCTGCGTCGGAAAGAGCTGTGCCTCGAGAGCCCGCTGGTACATGACCCCCTGCTCATACGGCGACAGGTCTGCACGTTCGCGGTTTTCCCGATCCATGGCCGCGAACAGGTCTCGATCACTCAGCTCCTCCGTCCAGATCGACGCCAGTACGGGGATACCGAGCTCCAAGGTTGCCTGGTGGCGACGGTGGCCAAAGACCAGCTCGTATTGGTCCGCATCGTCCTTCAGCGGGCGCACCAGGATCGGCTGCACATTTCCCCCGGCATGCTCGATATCAGCCTTCAATCCCGCGAACTCGCTCGTGCTGAACGACGATGCATGGCGGTTGGCCCAGCTGCTCGGGCGAATCGTTCGGGGATCCAGCTTGCGGGTCGGAAGCGCCCCTTCATATTGGCGAAGCTTGTCGCGCAACGCCGCCATCTCCCCTTCCACTTGCTGAATCTGCCCACGGAACGCCATCATCTGGCCGGGACCGGTTCGAGGCGCCATCGGACCCGTGACGGCCGGTGGAAACCTGGTTTCCACGGCTGCGGCGGCGAGCGGCTGAGACTCCGTCGAGCTTGCTGGCGGTACCGGGCCCGCATGGTCCGGCGCGGCTGGGGGAAGCGACAATCCTGCGGTCAGCGCCTCAAGCCGCTTTCGGGTACTAGCCATGATGGGTATCTCCTTGAACGAAGACGCTTGATCGGGGATGCGCCTCGGCGGGCGTGTACCGCGGAGGAAGACACGACTCGACCCTTCCAATCGGGCAGTCACGCGCCCGCCGCAGAACAGCCTGTCTGCGTGGAAACCAGGTTTCCACATCTTCCCTTCCCGGAGTGGCTGGGACCCACGTGGAAACCTGGTTTCCACGACCCCGCGTCTGCTCAGAGCGCACTACGCGCCGGCACAAGTCCGGGAAGCGGAGATCGTGCCTCGGCGTGGTGTGGCGCAGCGCGCTCCCCCTCCCCTGCTCCGCCCGATTGCGATACCTGGAAACCGGGTTTCCACTGGGGGTGCCGTCGGTCGACCTCATTTCTGCGTCTTCCCCTGGGCGGCCCAGGCACCGACGACCGACTGCTCCACCAGTTCGACGAACGAGTCATAGGCATCGACAGCGCGCTTGTAGGTCTTAGCCGCCCCCTCGTACTTCTGGACGTCATAGACGGTCGCGAACTCGGCCGCCTTGTTGCTGGTGACGCTGGTCTTCGGGATCTCGACCGGCAGCGTGTACTCCCCATACGTCGCCTGGATCCACTGGCGCACCGCGGGCATGGCAGGATCGGCCGCGTCGACCCGACTCAGAAGGACGTGCAGGAAGTCGAAGGCCTTGCCCTCACGATCCTGGCTCTGCCCGTCCAGGTTGCCTCCGAGATCCGCCAATAGCGACCAGAACTGCGCCGACGAGGCGAAGTCCAGGCCGGACGGGGGCACCGGCACGACGATGCCGTTCGCCGCCCATAGCGCATTGATAGTGACGTACGACAGAGAAGGGGGCGTATCAATCACGATCACGTCATAGAGGTCCCGCACACCCTCGAGGCCTTCGTTCAGCACGTCCCAGAACTTGGCGCCGGGCTGCTGCATCTGACGCGCGGGGAGGGCGAACTCGGCCGAGAACAGAAAAGGTGCCGCCGCAACGAGGTCAATGCCATCCCAATAGGTCGAGCGGATCGCATAACGAATGTCGTTCTCGGTTCCGTCGCAAAGCGGCCCGATCGTCATGTCCTCAGTCACCTCGGCCTCCGGCAGGAGTCCGTGCAAGGTGGTGAGCGACCCCTGCGGATCGGTGTCGATGGCCAGCACCCTGTGGCCCCGAAGACTCAGCCCCTGCGCCAGGATCATGGCGGTCGTGGTCTTGGCGACCCCGCCCTTGAAATTGCCCACGGCAATGGTCACCGCCTTGCGTCCGGCGGGCCGCATCTTCTCGCCGCGGTAGGTGCGCGTCCAGCGCCGCAACTCGTCCAGGCCGAAGGTGCGCTTGCCGCCCGAAGGCGTGAGACGGCCCGACGGCAGATCCTCCTTGGTGATCCGGTAAGCCACGTGCGCCTTATCGACCCCGCACAGTGCGGCCAGTTGGGCTGTGGAATATGTCGGGGCGATCTTCCTGGCCTCGGGCGCAAGGAGCAAGCCGCGGATCTGCTCGACCATGGAACCGGCCCGGGTTGCCAAGGCGGCAATCTTCGCCATGTTGATGACCTGACGCGGCGGTGCCTGGATCTCGGTGGAAACCTGGTTTCCACCGACCGGCGGGACAGTAACTGACATATAGGAAGCCCTATTCAACGGAATTTGGCCATTCTATGGGAATCCATCGAATGAACAATATCCGATGATATCGGCAAGGAATACGCCATTCCTATTGTGAGGACGGTTGGGCAACTCCCGTCTTCAGTGGCAAGACAAGGGCAGCCCAAGCCCTCCACGAGGCGAATCATGCCCTTCATCGGCCACGCCGAGACCCAATTCCGCGCTCCTGCGGACCGCGGAACGGGAAGGAGAGGGGAGTTCCCCATATCCACTCACATCAAACCCCACTGCCACTCACGTACGACACACCTTGACCCTATCCGCACTCACGTCAAATCCCATCGGATCTCACACAGAATCCCAAACGGACTCACAGAATGCGCGCCAACTCCTTGCCCCGCCTGGGGAAACGCCGCGCCCAACTCTTCAATATCCCAAGTGTTTAATTCCAAAGAAACAAAGAACGATCGCTCGCTCACTGTGAATTGACCTCTTCACAATACCTGGGCATCATGTGAACCCTTCCAACGATCGCTTTCCCCATGGCCGAGGATGACTCTCCACGCAGCGCACCTCGTCAGCCTCCGACAGCCGAGGAGCAGAGCGTCGCCAAGGCCAACGAGGCCATCGCCATCCGGCCCAAGCGCGGACGCCTGACCCTGCTGTCGCGCCGCATCTACAACGCGCTTCTCTATCACTCGCAGCGCCAGGGCGTCGACGAGCCGGTTTACCGGCTCGCCCTGAGCGAACTCATCGGCGACGCGCGCTTCAACTCCAACAACACCGAACTGCTGAAGTCCCATCTGCGCGACATGCAAGCCACCACGATCGAATGGTCGACAAGCAGCAGTTCACTCAAGCGCTGGGTCTCCTCGCAGCTGCTTGGCACCGTGACCATCGAGGAGCAGGGCAGGGGGCGTCCTTGCATGGTGACGTGGCGCTATCCGGAGGAAATCAAGGAGAGGCTGGTCAAGCCGCACCAGTACACCCGAGTCCTGCTCGAGATGAGCAGCCAGATGCGCAGCTACTCGGCCGCTGTGCTCTACGAGATCGGCGCGCGCTACCTGACGTCGCCGGGACGGCTCTCGATGCGCGAGGACGTGATGTGGTGGGCCGCGGTCCTCACCGGTCGCAGCGACATCAAGGAGGTCGACTATCGCTTCCTCAAGCGCGACGTGATTACCAAGGCCATCGCCGAGATCGATGCGTTGTGCGAGGAATTCGGCCTGGAACTGATCGAGCACAAACGGGGCCGCAAAATCGAGGAAATCCAGTTCCGGGTGGTGCCCAAGGTTCAGCAGCGCCTCGGCGATATCGATGCGCCGAACCGCAACGTGTTTGACCTGGAGCTTGTGGCGCGCTTGGTCGGACTCGGCATCAAACAGGACGAGGCACAGGATCTCTACGCGACCACGGACGAGGGGCAGATCCGCGCCACCCTCGACCATGTCGATGCCCGCATGCGCAATGCGTCGATGCCCGCCCTTAAATCGCCGGCGGCCTACTTCAAGGACGCATTGAAGAAGGGCTACGCCGGGCTCACCGCAGTCGAACCCGCGTCTTCCTTGGTGGCAGGCGCGGCTCCCGCGCTCGTCGCCCCGGCCCCGGCCCCGGCATTGTCTGAGGCCGATCGGCTGCGCCGTATCCGCGAACTGTGGGAGAACGACCGTACGGGAAAGGCGCGCGCAATGTTCGCCGAGATGCTCGAGCCCACGCAGGCTGACCTGCGTACCCGTTTCGAGACCGAGCGACTCGAACAAGTGGCTGCGCCAATCGCCCGCGCCTGGCGGCGCGACGGACCGGACAGCCGCATCGCAGCGACGACCTTCTTCAAGTGGCTCGCGCAGGACACCTGGCCCGAGGAGCCCAGCGATCGCGTATTGCTCGATTTCGCACTGCAACGTGGGGTGCAGGGGATTTAGCGCATGCAAGCGCCGGTCTCTCTCAGTCTGAGAGCCTGAGGTGGACTAACTGCGGATTTGATTTCAGCGATCGTGGACGCCTGTTTCAGGCTGATCACGGACGCTGTTTTCAGCGCCGTCGTGGACGCGCAGGGAGCCATCTCGCCAGGCTCTCGGTGCCGCTGGATCCGGTCAGGCTCTTGTCGCACCCGGGAGCGCGGTACGGATGACATCTTGCAACTGCCGAGGGGAGGGGAGCTTGCCCTTCATAGCCGGGGGCAGCTTGTCCTGGAGCTGATACTCGGCAACCCCGATCGGGTTTGTCTTGCTCTTGAGCGCGAATTCAACCTCGAGGTTGTCCTTCTCGGCACAGAGGATGATGCCGATCGATGGTGCGTCGTCGGCTGCGCGCTCCTTCTCGTTGAGCAGGTTCAAGTAGAAATCCATCTTGCCGGCGTACTCGGGCTCGAACTTGCCGATCTTCAGCTCGATGGCCACCAGCGATTTCAGGAAGCGGTGATAGAAGAGCAGGTCGATGAAGTACTCGTTGCGCCCGAGGGTGAGCCTGTGTTGACGTCCGATGAAGCAAAAGCCATAGCCGAGTTCGAGGATGAAGTCGCGCAGCTTGTCGATGAGCTGATTCTCGAGCTCGCGCTCCCTCACTGCCTGGCGGATGCCGAGGAACTCGAGGTTGTAGCTGCTCTTGAGCGCCTCCTCGGCCTGTTCGGCCAGGTGGTCGGGCAGCGCGAGCGGAAAGTTGTGGCTCTTGCCCTCGGCGAGCGAGCGGTCGTACGCGCGGGCCTTGATTTGGTTGAGCAGCACATTGCGGCTCCAGCCGAACGCCGCGACGGCCTTCAGGTAGAAGATGCGCTCGGCCGGGTCGGACACCTTGCCGAGCAGCACCAGGTGATGGCCCCAAGGAACTTCTGCGACAAGCTGTCGCAGAAGTTCGACCTTCGCGCCGCGACCCGCAGTCACTAACGACCGGCGCGGCCGACCGACGGAGCTACGGGGATTTTCTGCGGCAAGCTGTCGCAGAACCGGCGCGCTCGAGTACGTAGAGTCGACGCATGTCCCAGACGTTGCGCGCCGAGAAGCCTTGGGTGCCGGGGAACGAGGCGCGAAGGTCACGCGCGATCTGCTCGACCACGGACTGGCCCCAACCCAGCGCCTGCTGTTTCTCGACGATGGCCTTGCCGATGTCCCAGTAGAGCGCGATCAGCTCGCGGTTCACCGCGCGCGCGACCGACAGGCGCGCCGCGGCGACGCGCTCCTTCAAGGTCTTGATGAAATTTGCGTAGTCGTCGGCGAGGTCAGGGCTGCGAGTCATTGCTCCCACTGTAGACCAGCGTGAGCGCGGCGCCCGCGTCAATGCGATACCTCTGCTTGTTCCCCGCCAAATCGGGTCCAAGGAGGCGATGGATTTCAACATGACCACAAGTGCGGGCCGAGCGGCTCATCATCACGATGTACGCAGGCAGTGCGCATCAACCGGAAGGATCTCGGGGCGGGTGAGAACTTCGCCGAATACGTTCCCTATTGGGCCTGAAGGCGCCGCCCAGCCGTGACGAAGGCTGCGGTCGGCCTGCAGCAGACGCAGGGGCAGGGCAGGGCGCTTCGCCAACGACTGTCGTTGAACTCTTCGGTGCCTTAGTAGGTCATCTCGATGACCGTGCCCTGGGCCCACCGGCTCTCCCAATGGGCGAGGTAGGTTGCCGCCACCTTCGGATTGCTCCACACCACCAGCACGTTTTCAGAATTGGACTTCGCTGCCGCCTGGCTGTAGTTGAAGGAGCCCGTCTGCGTGTGCTTGCCGTCCACCACAATGTACTTGTCGTGGTGGATCGCATAGGTCGAGATCACCTTGGTCGGAATGTTGGCGCCGACGAGCAGGTTCATCGCCGCGATGTTCGCCTTGCCGCGGTTGCCCTTGTCGTCGATGAGCACGCGCACATCGACGCCATGTCGCTTCGCATCGGTCAGGGCGCGGACGACTGAAGGCGAAGTGAAGGAATAGCCGGCCAGCCGTATCGAGCTGCGGGCACTGCCGATGACCTTGAGCACGAGCGCTTCGGAGCCCGCATCGGGCGAAAAGGCCACTTCGATCTGCGAGTCGAAAGGCGGGGCGCTGAGGGAACTGGCACAGCCAGCGAGGAGGGCGAAGGCAATGCCCAGCAGGGTAGGGCGCGAGGCCGGAAGGAAAAAGGATCGCATGCGGTGTTCAGGTTGGGGCGGCGACTGTAGCAACTTTGTACGCGCTGTCTGGCGCGCCGCAGCCGCGCCTGTTCGGCGAAGCTGCCAGCCGATCTTGCATACATTCCATGGTGCGCCACGACAGCTCAGCTACGATGCTTGCGGCGTTCGTGGCCCCACCTGTGGTCGCGCTCTTCTGGAACGCTTGGTGGTTGCTGCACGGGGAAGCTGCCTACTTGATCAGCTCGTTGGTCATGCGCGTGCAACGGCGAGTCGGCGCAAGTGATGGTGTGGTTGGGTGGTGGGGCATCTCTAGGGACTGGCGCATGACCATCCTGTGCTTCGCGCTGGTGATCCTCGCGCTTGCCCACGGAATCGCGCCGCGCCCATGCTGCTGGTTGATGGCGTCGATCGCGCGCATCTCATAGCGAGGATCCTTGCCGGGCTGGTCCACCGCGAGTTCGCCCTGCATAACGGCGGCGTCCTGGAGCCCGACGCCCGCCTTGGCGTCGTTGTAGCCAGGCTTGAAGATGGCGTAATGGCCGCGAATTGCTGACGCCGCCGCAAACAAGCGGGTGCCTGCCCGTCGGCCTGCGCAATGGCACGGCCCGGTACTTTCCGAAAATCTCAACGAACGCAGCAGGGGAGGCGCGAATGATGCAGACTGGAGGCATGCCTAGCAGCGATGTCGTTACCGACAAGAGCAATCGCGAGTCCGCCGAAACCCCGGCCGGCGTCGCGATGTCGAGCGACGCGGGAACCCTCGCTGCCTTCGAGCGCAGAATCAGACTCAAGGGGTCCGCAGGACGACAACGCTTCAGACAAAACGTCGTGTTGGCGATCATCTTCGCGCTCGACGCACTGACACTGGTCGTGATCGTGCAGGTCGGCCCCTGGCCCTGACGCACCGCCAGGGGCAGGGACTGGGCGCTGGCCGGTATTCGGTGCCAGCGTCACTGAGAACCTTTCCAGTTTGGGCAAAGATCGTCACAAGAACCTCGAACTTCCCATTTTCGGGAACGCGAAGGCCGCGGCGGCGCCCGCCCGCCGCAAGGCCACGACTGCCCGTGCGCGGACATCCCGAAGGGAGTTGTTGCTGTTCGACCACCAGACCTGGCTGACCCTGACGGCGGGTGTCGCCCAAGCAGCGGCCGCCGCAGAAGCAAGCGGGGCCGGCCGCGGGTAGTTCACTCGAGTCGTGGCCTCCGGCGCGGTCGTCAGCGACTCTTCATGTATGCCGCGTACAGCGAGGGCTGGAGGTCGCGCAGCACCTTGCGTCGCTCAACGATGTCGGCGTGGCGGCCCTGCCGCTCCAGGCCGAGCAGTTCCACCAGCAGGCGCATCGCCTGCTCCTGCACGCTGTGCTGCGAGGCCTGGGCGAGCGCCAGCTGCTCACGAAGACCGGGGCGCTCGATGAGCACCCAGGCAGCAAACCAACTCAGGTCCGCAATCTCGCCGTCGGCCGGGGAGGTCTCGTCGAACTTCGCATCGAAGCTGCGTATCAACTGCGGCAGAAGCGGGTCGGGCGAGCGTTGCGCAACGTTCTCCAGCAGCGTCGGCGACAGCCATCCCAGTTCCGCGAGCAGTGGCCAGGTCGCCTGCAGACCGAGCAGGTGCAAACGGGCCTCGGCCATCCAGGCCAGCGGCGCCGGCTTGCGTCGCCACGATTCGATGGTGGCGACCGCCTGCGCGGCGGCCTCCCAGTTGCATGCACGCAGCCAGATCGGCGCCGCATGGTCCTGCGGATCCCGGGCATCGAAGGCCAGTGATCCGGCGCGGCGTGCGATGTCCTGCCAACTCGCAGCGAGCCAGCCGGCGGCAGCCCGGTCGCCGAAAGTGCGCCGCGCAGCGTCACGAATCGTCTTCTCCAACATCTGTCGCGCCTCGCGCAAGGATGCGTGGTCGCGAAACGCATCGTCGCGGCCGATTTCGGCGGCCTCGATGTAGTCAGTGAGAAGGCGCAGCGACGGCAAGCAGTCGTCGGCCGGATATTCCTGGGAAAGGAGATTGCAAGCCTGCCGAGCGGCCGAGGCGTCGCGCCGCTCGAGCGCATGCGCAGCGTCGTTCCTTAGCATCACTTCGCGGCCGTGTTCGAAGATGTCAAGTTGCATCGGGTCACCGGTGCATCAATGGTATCAAGGCAGCGCGGAAACAACTGTGCCCGGCTTCATGGCAAGTTCGTTTGCGATGAGGCATTTCGCGTCTTTCAGGGACACTCGGTGCCGAACAACTCGAGCTCGATGTATCGAGGCTTGGGAGGGTGTCGGCGAGCGCCTCGGGGAGCCGGTATGCCCATCGCACTTCGGTGTGCGGCAGGCCTCTGGGCCGGCGAAGTGCTAAAACGAAGGGACAATCCTCTCGCAGTGTCATTCGGTTGGCTCTCGCTTAGGGCGAAAGGACCACCTCCGGGTGGTCTTTTCACATCTGGCGACTGTATCGGAACCACGGTCTACATCGACGGCTACAACCTCTACTTCTCGCGCCTGCGCGGGTCGCCCTTCAAGTGGCTGGACGTGGCTGCACTTTTTCGCGACGCCATCCTCACCATACGGGATTCGTCCGCGAATGTGGTGGCAGTCAAGTTCTTCACGGCGCCAATCAAGGCGACTTACGCTAGCCACGGTGCCGACTCGGAGTCCGCCCGGAAGCGGTATCACCGCGCCCTGATGCTCAGGCACCCCGAACTCGTCGAGGTCATCCACGGCTTCCACATCCTGGGGCCCTCATCCCTTCCCCCCTATGTCCCAGGACAGCCTCCGAACAAGGCCGACTTGCACCTTCTCAATTGCCGACGCATGTGCCTTCCAGGAAGAAACCAGTCAGCAAACCGTCGCATTGGTAGGACTGCCCACGAGGTCGCCGCGCAATCGGTACGCCTCCCGATTTCGACGACGTGACGTCGACAGCATCATCGGGCGAAGCGGAAGCATCGAGCCGACGCGTGCGGACGAACTGCTGATGAAGACCTTGGTGCTGCGCCCGGCCCGGAAATGACCCGCGCGCAGAAATGGGCCCTGCACTGGGTCAACCGGCCCTCCCAATGTGCGAGGTAAGTTGCCGCCACCTACACCCCGATCGGGCGGTACAACGTCGAGCGCTACATCCGCGAGTTCATCCTGGGCTGACGAGCGTGGTCTGACGCACCCGCAGCAGGTCACGCGCGCCGTACTCGAGCGCTACCAGCGCTGGCTGTACCACTACCGCAAGAAGGACGGCGCGCCGCTGGCCGCGACCAGCCAGCGTGGCAAGATCATCGGCTTCTTCAAGTGGCTCACGCGCTCGGGTGAGATCCCGGCCAACCCCGCGGCCGACCTGGACCTGCCGCGCCAGATCAAGCGCTTGCCGCATGCCGTGCTCACCGCGAGCGAGGCCGAGCGGGTACTCGCCAGTGTGGACATCGGAACGCCCATCGGCCTGCGCGACCGCTCCATGATGGGGGTGCTCTACGCCACGGGCATGCGCAGGATGGAGCTCTCGGGCCTGGCCATCGACGACATCGACGTGGAGCGGGTGGTGGTGTTGATCCGGCTCGGCAAGGGCCAGAAGGATCGTCTGATCCCGCTGGGCGAGCGGGCGTTGCGCTGGGTGCAGCTGTACCTGGACGAGGCGCGCGAGCAGTTCGCCTGGAACCAGATTGACCGCACGCTGTTCCTGGGCAATGAGGGCCATCCGCTGCATCCGATGTGGCTGTCCACCCTGATCGCCAACCGGGTGGCAGCCGCCGGCGTCGACAAGCGCGGCGGCTGCCATTTGTGGCGCCACACCATGGCCACCCTGATGCTGGAGGGCGGTGCCGACATCCGCCACATGCAGGTGATGCTCGGGCACGCGGACATCAGCTCGACGCAGATCTACACGCAGGTGGCGATCCGGCAGCTGCAGCGGATGCATCCGCAGACGCACCCCGGGATCAGGCGGCGAGAACGTGGACTGCCCGCCGGCGGGCGAGGGGTGAGCGGACGGCCTTGGATGGGGGGAGACCCTCAACGGGCGAGCGGGGACGATGCCAGCGCGCTTCTGGACGCCCTGGCGGGGGAGGCCGAGGACGACGACGCTTGAAGGGCTGCACACATCCATCTTGCGGCCACGAGTCCATCTTGCGGCGCGCAGCGCCTGTCGGTCCTCCGTACGGGCTTCGGCGACCGTTGTTGGCCGACCAACGCCTTGTTGGTAAAGTATTACCCATGAATACCCCCATCAGCCCGACGCCCGTCAAGCTCGATCCCGAGCTCAAGGTGCGCCTGAAGCGCCTGGCCACGGCGCGCCACCGGGCGCCGCACTGGCTGATGCGCGAGGCGATTGCCCAGTACGTCGATCGCGAAGAAAAGCGCCAGGCCCTGCACCAGGAAGCCGTGGCCGCGTGGCAAGAGTTCGAGGAAACCGGTTTGCACGTTACGGGCAACGAGGTGATGGCGTGGTTGGAGACCTGGGGCACTGACGACGAGCTGCCAGCGCCTGCATGCCACAAGTGAGGTTCGCGCCGGCGGCGCTGCGCGATCTGGAGCTGCTGCGGGGGTTACTGCGCCCGAAGAACCCGGCGGCCGCCAGGCGTGCCGGCGAGACCATCATCAAGGCGGTGCAGGTGCTGCGTCAGCAGCCGATGGTGGGGCGGCCCGTGGAGGATCTGCCGCCTGAATATCGCGAGTGGGTGATCGACTTCGGCGCGAGCGGCTACGTGGCGCTGTACCGCTATGCCGGCGAGGGCGACGTCGTCACCGTGCTGGCCTTGCGTCACCAGCGCGAGGCCGGCTACGAGCCGGCTTCAAGCGCCTCAGGCAACTGAACAAAAGCGAGGCTCAGACCTCCTCGAGCCCCTGCCAAGTGCGTCCGGCCGATTTCGTCACCAGAACCGCGAACCTGCTCCCTACGACCCGCGTTGCCGCCGCGGCGGCCTTGTTCAGGGCGACGGCACGATCCACCGCAGTGCCGGTGTACTCGACATCAGGCATCTTCTAGCGCTTGCCATCGTCTGCGGTGATGATGTCCCCGAAGCCCTCACGCGCCATCTCGGTGGCCAATTGGGTGTAGTCGTCCCAGGTCGCCTTGTGCAGAACCATGCGGATCGTGAAGCTGGCCATCGTCTCTCCTCAAAGCGGCGTAGATCGGGCTGGTCGGCGCGACTTCACTCGGTGCAAACCCTGAACACGCAGCCATCCCTTCCTAGCTGCTGCGCCACCTTCAAACCCGATACCGCGTGCGCGCGGGGCGTGGCACGCGCCTAAATGCGATCGATGTGACGCCCGCGAACCCGCGCCAGTACTGGCGTGCGGGGCGATGTGGCTAGGACCGGACGACAGGACCGATGTGTTTGGCAATGTGATGGGGGACTATCTGGCCAGGTCTAGCGTCAGCGGCGGCGGCATCCCAGGGCCGGCGAGCGCCGAGGACAGGGCGCGCGTCGTGGGGTACTTCGCAGATGGCCCGGGCGAGGACACGATAGCTGAGGTGAATTTGGGAGGTAGGTGTCGGCGCGCAACTGCCGCAACTGCCGACGCACGTGTGCCAACTCCTGCAGCGCCTCCAGAACTTGCGGAGGCTTGACCGACTAGGGCGTGTTAACACTAATTGAGCTGACCATGGTTGATGCGAGACACTTCGTGCATGGAGATTTCGCCAGCCCAGTTCGCCCAGATAGAGCACTGCCTGCCACTGCAAAGAGGCAACGTCAGCCTGTCGAATCTGAGTGTGTTG